>JAOPVD010000205.1 GCA_025966295.1 Frankiales bacterium
GGCCGCGCCGGATACGTCCGGCGGGTGGCGCCCGGTATCTACAGCTGGCTGCCGTTGGGGCTGAAGGTGCTCACCAACATCGCCACGATCGTGCGCGAGGAGATGGACGAGATCGCGCAGGAGGTGCAGTTCCCGGCGCTGCTGCCGCGCGAGGTCTACGAGCAGACCGGGCGCTGGACCGAGTACGGCGACAACATCTTCCGGCTCAAGGACCGCCGCCAGAACGACTACCTCCTCGGCCCGACCCACGAGGAGATGTTCACGCTCATGGTCAAGAGCGAGTGCACGTCGTACAAGGACCTGCCCGTCTCGCTCTACCAGATCCAGAACAAGTACCGCGACGAGGCGCGGCCGCGTGCCGGCATCCTGCGCGGCCGTGAGTTCCTCATGAAGGACAGCTACTCCTTCGACCTCGACGACGAGGGCTTGAAGAAGTCCTACGAGGCGCACCGCGCGTCCTACGTGAAGATCTTCGACCGGCTCGGCATGGACTACCGCATCGTCGGGGCCGTCTCGGGCGCGATGGGCGGCTCGGCCAGCGAGGAGTTCCTGGCCGTCGCGCCGACCGGCGAGGACAGCTTCGTCGCCTGCACGAACTGCGACTACGCCGCCAATGTGGAGGCCGTGCAGGTCGGTGCCGCCCCCACCTCGACCACCGAGCACCCGCCGCTCGCGGTCGTCGACACCCCGGACACTCCGACCATCGAGACGCTGGTCGAGCTGCTGCGCAGCCAGGGCCACGACGTCGAGGCCGCGCAGACGCTCAAGAACGTGGTCGTGAAGCTGCGCCAGCCCACCGGAGCCGAGAGCGTCCTGGTGATCGGCGTCCCCGGCGACCGCGACCTCGACCTCAAGCGGCTCGAGGCCAACGTCGCGCCGGCGGAGGTGCTGCCCTTCGAGGGCGAGGACTTCGCCAAGCACCCGGGCCTGGTGCGCGGCTACATCGGGCCGCAGGGCGAGCTCGGTGTCCGGTACGTCGTCGACCCGCTCGTCGCCGACGGCTCCGCCTGGGTCACCGGCGCCAACGAGCCCGGCAAGCACGCCCTCAACGTCGTCATGGGCCGCGACTTCACGCCGGACGGCACGGTGGCCGCCGCCGAGGTGCGGGCCGGCGACCCCTGCCCGCGGTGCGGGTCGGCGCTGTCTCTGGACCGCGGCATCGAGATCGGCCACGTGTTCCAGCTCGGTCGCAAGTACGCCGACGCGTTCTCGCTGGACGTGCTCGGCCCGGACAGCAAGCCGGTCCGGCTGACGATGGGCTCCTACGGCATCGGCGTCAGCCGGGCGGTGGCCGCCATCGCCGAGCAGTCCTACGACGAGAAGGGCCTGGTCTGGCCGCGGGCGATCGCGCCGGCCGACGTGCACGTGGTGCTGGCCGGCCAGGGCCCCCAGCAGGAGGTCGGCGCCCGGATCGCCCAGGCTCTGGAGGACGCCAGCCTGCGGGTGCTGCTCGACGACCGGCACAAGGTCTCGCCCGGCGTCGCCTTCAAGGACGCCGAGCTGATCGGCATCCCGACGCACCTGGTGGTCGGCAAGGGGCTGGCCGACGGCGTCGTGGAGCTGCGCGACCGCAAGGCCGGCACCAGCCGGACGGTGCCGGTCGAGGACGCCGTGGCCGAGGTCGTCCGCGAGGTCAGGGCTTGATCGAGGCCGTCCTGTTCGACTGGGGCGGCACCCTCTCGACGCACGGCGACTGGGACCTGCTCGGCATGTGGCGGGCCGCCGCGGAGGTGCTCGCCCCCGACGACCCGGACCCGGTCGCGCAGGCCCTGCTGGACGCCGAGCTGGCCTGGTGGCACGACCGCGTCCGGGACGGCGACGGCACCGGCAGCGGCAGCACCGAGGACATCGTCCGCTCGGTGGCCGCGCAGACCCACCTGCCGGTGCAGCAGGCGCTCGCGGCCTACCACGGCGCCTGGGAGGAGACGGTCGACCACGACCCGTCCGCCGAGGTGGTCCTGCAGGGCTGCAAGGCCCGCGGCTGGAAGACCGGCCTGCTGTCCAACACCCACTGGCCGCGCGAGCTGCACGAGCGCTGGCTCGCCGAGGCCGGGCTGCTCGACCTACTCGACGCCCGGGTCTACACCTCCGACCTCGGCCACATGAAGCCGCACCCGATCGCCTTCCACACGTTGCTCGACGCCGTCGACGTGCGGCCGGAGAACGCCGTCTTCGTCGGCGACCGGCCGCGCGACGACATCCGGGGCGCGCAGGCGTCCGGCCTGCGGGCGGTGCTGCTGACCGGCCGGGCGGTCGAGCAGGTCGAGGTGGTCCCCGACGCCGAGCTGGCCGAGCTCGCCGGCCTGCTCGCGCTGCTGGACTCAGACCTGTCCGGGTAGGGCCTGCGTCACCGGCGTGATCCCGGCGGTCTTGCGCCACTGCGCGGCCCGCACCGCGCTGTCCTGCAGGCCCTGCACGCCGAGCTGCCGCAGCGCCGGGTCGTCGGTGGCGGCCACCAGGTCGCGCCAGCGCACGCCCAGCTCGGTCTCGACCCGCACGGCCAGCGCCAGGGCCGCCGCCCGGTCCGGCACGGCCACGTCGTACGACGGAGCGGGTCCCGGTGTGGGCAGTTGCCGTGCCCGCAGCCGAGACAACAGGGCGTCGCGCCGGCTGCGGTGCGCGTCGTACGCCGCCAGGGCGCTGGTCCGGGTGCGGTCGTCGAGCCGCGCGCCCAGCACGCCGTAGGCGTAGACCGCGGCGTGCTCGGCGGCCAGCAGGTCGACCAGGACGTCGTCGGCGCTCACAGGAGCACCAGGTGCGCGGACTCCGAGGCGGCCAGCGAGGCCAGCAGCGGGGCGAGCCGGCGGCTGGCGGACACCGCCGCGCCGGCGTGCGCGGCGGCGGCG
>JAOPVD010000225.1 GCA_025966295.1 Frankiales bacterium
GCGACGGCACCGCCGAGGACCGCCACGCCGGCGCCGACCCCCAGCGCGACCCCCAGCGCGCGGCCCACCACCGCCCCTCGCACCTCCAGCCCACGACCGCGGGTCACCGCCACCGCCCGCCCGGTCGCCAGCAGGACGGCCAGCAGCACCGCCGTGCCCGTCACCGGTGGCGTCGTCGTCGGCGGCCTCCCCAGCAGCACCGGCAGCCCGACCGTGACAGCGTCGCCCGTCAAGGCGAAGGCCGCCGCGTCGGCCCGCTCCTCCGGCCGGCTGGCGGGGATCATCACGTTCGTGGTGGCCGCGGCCGTGGTGCTCGGCCTGGGCGGCGTGGCCGGGCTCTACCTGACGAGGCACCGCCATGAGCACTGAGGACTGCCTGTTCTGCCGCATCATCGCGGGGGACGTCCCGTCGACCAAGGTGTTCGAGAACGACCGGGCCTACGCCTTCCGCGACATCGCGCCGCAGGCCCCGACCCATGTCGTGGTGGTCCCGAAGGAGCACTACGTCGACACCGCCGACCTGGCCCGCAAGGACCCGACGTACCTGGGTGAGGTGCTGGCGGCCGCGGTCGACGTCGCGGAGCAGGAGGGCCTGACCGGCGGCTACCGGATCCTCACCAACACCGGGCCCGACAGCGGCCAGACGGTCTTCCACCTGCATCTGCACGTCCTGGGCGGCCGACCCCTGGGCGCGCTCGGCTGAGCCCCGCGGCGGATAGGCTTGACCTGAGATGTCCGAGACACCGCAGCACGAGACCGTCACCACCAAGATCGTCGTGCCCGACGACCAGTCGATGGTGGCGCTGCTCGGCAGCCGTGACGAGCTGCTGCAGGTCATCGAGAAGGCCCTCGTCAGCGACGTCCACGTCCGCGGCAACGAGATCACCATCACCGGCGCGGCCGCTGACAACGCGCTGGCCACCCGGCTGATCGACGCGCTGCTGACGCTGCTCGAGAAGGGCCAGCCGCTGTCCGCGGACGCCATCGACCGCAGCCTGGCGATGCTCGCCGGCGGCGGCAGCGACAAGCCGGCCGACGTGCTGACCCTCAACATCGTCAGCAACCGGGGCCGCACCATCCGCCCCAAGACGGTCAACCAGAAGCGGTACGTCGAGGCGATCGACGAGCACACCGTGGTGTTCGGGATCGGCCCGGCCGGCACCGGCAAGACCTACCTGGCGATGGCCAAGGCGGTGCAGGCACTGCAGTCCAAGCAGGTCAACCGCATCATCCTGACCCGGCCGGCGGTCGAGGCCGGCGAGCGGCTCGGCTTCCTGCCCGGCACCCTGTACGACAAGATCGACCCCTACCTGCGGCCGCTGTACGACGCGCTGCACGACATGCTCGACCCCGACTCGATCCCGCGCCTGATGGCTGCCGGGACCATCGAGGTCGCGCCGCTCGCCTACATGCGCGGCCGCACCCTGAACGACGCCTTCATCATCCTGGACGAGGCCCAGAACACCTCCGCCGAGCAGATGAAGATGTTCCTCACCCGGCTGGGCTTCGGCAGCAAGATCGTGGTCACCGGTGACGTCACCCAGATCGACCTGCCGAGCGGCACCATCTCCGGCCTCAAGGTGGTCCGCGACATCCTCGACGGCGTCGAGGACGTGCACTTCTCGATGCTGTCCAGCGAGGACGTGGTCCGGCACCGGCTGGTGGGTCGGATCGTGGACGCCTACGCGCAGTACGACGCCGAGCTCGAGCTCGAGCGCGGGCCGGTGCGCTCCTCGGGCCGTCGCGACGACTCGCGGCGGGGCTCGCGGTGACCGCACCGCCGTACAGCGGGGCGCTCGACGGCAAGCTGGCGCAGGCGCAGTTGGCCTGGAAGGCGCCGAGCGTCGTCGCGGCGGTCGTTCGGGACGGCACGGTCGTGTGGAGCGGCGCGGTCGGCACCGCGCAGGTCGGTGCGGTCCCGGCGGCCCAGGACGTGAGCTACCGGATCGGCAGCATCACCAAGACGTTCACCGCCGTGCTCGTGCTGCAGCTGCGCGACGCCGGGCTGCTCGACCTCGACGACCCGCTCGGCAAGCACCTGCCCGGCTCGCGGCACGGCGACGTCACGCTGCGACGGCTGCTGGCGCACGCGTCCGGCCTGCAGCGCGAGCCGGTCGGCGACCTCTGGACCACCCTCGAGGTGCCGACCCGCGGGCAGCTGCTGGAGGGCTTCGAGCAGGCCGAGCAGGTGCTGCCGGCCCGCGCCGCCCACCACTACAGCAACCTTGCCTACGCCGTCCTCGGCGAGGTCGTCGCCCGGGTCACCGGCGGCACCTGGGAGCAGGCGCTGCAGGAGCGGCTGCTGGACCCGCTCGGCATGACGCGTACCGGGCCGGCGCCGAGCAGCCCGCGGGCGCAGGGCTACCTCACCGAGCCGTACGCCGACGCCGTCCGGCCCGAGCCCGACATGGACCTGGGCGCGGCCGGCCCGGCCGGCCAGCTGTGGTCGACGGCCGCAGACCTGGCGCGCTGGGCGGCGTTCCTGGCCGACCCGGCGCCGGAGGTGCTGGCGGTCGCGACCCTCGACGAGATGCGCCAGCCGGTCATCGTCTTCGACCCGCACGCCTTCACGCTGGCCTGGGGGGCCGGGTTGATGCTGTGGCGCCGCGGCGAGCGGGTGCTGCACGGCCACGGCGGCGCGATGCCCGGCTTCCTCGCCAGCTGCTACGCCTACCGCGACGAGGTGGAGCGGGCCGGGGCCGTGGTGCTCACCAACACCGGCCGGGCAGCCGACCCCGAGGGGCTGGCGGCCGACCTGCTCAGCACGGCGCTCGACGCCGACCCGCGGCGCGCACCCGCGTGGACCCCGGGCGAGGTGCCCACCGAGCTGCGTGAGCTGCTCGGGATCTGGTGGTCCGAGGGCCACGAGTTCGTCTTCGAGTGGCGCGCGGGCGCGCTCACCGCACTGGCCCGCGGCGGCGCCGAGCACCGCCGCACCCACTTCGCCTCGACCGGGCCGGACGCCTGGCAGGCCGTCAAGGGCCGCGAGCAGGGCGAGCGGCTGCGCGTCCTGCGTGGCGCCGAGGGCACCGCCTGTCGGCTGCTCTTCTCGGGCTACGCCTACACGCGTGACCCCCGGACGTTCGCGGAGCTGGCATGAGCATCGAGGTCGCCAACGAGTCCAGCCACGTCGTGGACGAGGAGGCGCTGGTCCGGGTCGCCCGGCACGTCCTGGACCGGATGGGCGTCTCGCCGCTGGCCGAGCTGTCGGTGCTGCTGGTCGACGTGGAGCACATGACCGAGCTGCACGTGAAGTGGATGGACGAGCCCGGCCCCACCGACGTGATGGCCTTCCCGATGGACGAGCTCGACCTGCGCGGCTCGCGCGGCGTCGGCCACGCCCACGGCGGCCCGGAGAAGCCGGACGAGCTCGGCCCGGCGATCCTCGGCGACGTCGTGCTGTGCCCCGCGGTCGCGGAGCGGCAGGCCGGCGAGGCCGGCCACAGCACCGAGGAGGAGCTGCAGCTGCTGACCACCCACGGCGTGCTGCACCTGCTCGGCTTCGACCACGGCGAGCCCGAGGAGCACGCCGAGATGTTCGGCCTCCAGGCCGAGCTGCTGGCCTCGTGGAAGGCGTCACGACACCCGTGAGCCCCCTCACCGACGTGACACCGCTCCTGGTGTCGGTCCTGTTCGTCGCCGTGGCCGCGGTGCTCGCCTGCGCCGAGGTGGCGCTGTCACGGGTGTCCCGGGTCCGGGTCGACGAGCTGGTGGCCGACGGCAAGACCGGGGCGCCGCGGCTCGCGACGCTGCTCGCGGACGGGCCCCGCTCGCTGAACCTGCTGCTCCTGCTGCGCCTGGTGTGCGAGGTGGCGGCGATCGGCATCGCGACGTCGTACGCCATCGACCGCGTCAGCGGGTCGCTGGCGGTGGTGGTGGCGGTCGCCGCCATGACCGTCGTCAGCTACGTGTTCATCGGCGTGGCCCCGCGCACCGTCGGCCGGCAGCAGGCCGAGAAGGTCGCGCTCCTGGTGGCCGGCCCGGTCAGCGCCCTGACCAAGGTGTTCGGGCCGCTGCCGTCGCTGCTCATCCTGCTCGGCAACGCCCTGACGCCCGGCAAGGGCTTCCGGGAGGGACCGTTCGCCTCCGAGGCCGAGCTGCGCGACCTGGTCGAGCGGGCGCAGCAGCGCGGCGTCGTCGAGCAGTCCGAGCGCGACATGATCGAGTCCGTCTTCGAGCTCGGCGACACGATCGTGCGTGAGGTCATGGTGCCCCGCACCGACATCGTCGTGATCGAGCGCGGCAAGACCGTCCGGCAGGCCTTGAACCTGCTGCTGCGCAGCGGGTTCAGCCGCGTCCCGGTCGTCGGCGAGAACACCGACGACGTGGTCGGCGTCGCCTACCTCAAGGACCTCGTGAAAAAGGAGCGGTCCGACCGCGGCGGCGCGGCCAAGGTCGAGGACGTGATGCGGCCAGCCGTGTTCGTGCCGGAGAGCAAGCCGGTCGACGAGCTGCTCCGCGAGATGCAGAGCGAGCTCGGGCACATGGCCGTCGTCGTCGACGAGTACGGCGGCACCGCCGGCCTCGTCACCCTCGAGGACATCGTCGAGGAGGTCGTCGGTGAGATCACCGACGAGTACGACCGCGAGGCACCGCCCGTCGAGCACCTCAACGACGGCAGCGTCCGGGTCACCGCCCGGCTCCCCGTCGAGGACCTCGAGGAGCTGTACGGCGTCGAGCTGCCGCACGAGGACGTCGAGACCGTCGGTGGCCTGATGGCCAGCCTGCTCGGTCGGGTGCCCATCCCGGGTGCCACCGTGGACGCTGACGGGCTGCGGCTCGTGGCCGAGAGCGCCAAGGGGCGCCGCAACCGCATCGGGACCGTCCTGGTCCGTCGTAAAGAAGAAGGCGAAACGTGACTGAGCTCGACCCCGAGGACGGCAAGATCCTGACGCTGGCGCGCGGCGCCCGGCTGCGCGCGCACGCGCCGCACACCGGCATCGCCGAGGGCGCGGCCGTCCGTGACGTCGACGGCCGGACCTACGCGGCCGCGACCGTCGAGAACAAGGACCCCGGCCTCACCACCTCGGCGCTGCGTGCCGCCGTGGCCGCGGCCGCGTCGAGCGGAGCGCGGGCCTTCGAGGCGGCGGCCGTCGTCACCGAGGCCCTGGTCTCCGACAGCGACCTGGCGGTGCTCCGCGAGTTCGGGGTCGGCACCCCGCTGCTCGTCGCCGGCCCGGACGGCGTGCTGCGCGAGAAGCGGCACAGCTGATGGCGTTCCGGTCCGGCTTCGCCTGCTTCGTCGGCCGTCCCAACGCCGGCAAGTCGACGCTGACCAACGCCCTCATCGGCCAGAAGATCGCGATCACCTCGTCGCGGCCGCAGACCACCCGGCACGCCGTGCGCGGCATCGTGCACCGCGAGGACGCGCAGCTCGTCCTGGTCGACACCCCCGGGCTGCACAAGCCCCGCACGCTGCTGGGGCAGCGCCTCAACGACCTGGTCCGCGAGACCTACGCCGGCGTCGACGTCATCTGCTTCTGCGTGACCGCCGACGACAAGCTCGGCCCGGGCGACCGGTTCATCGCGGCCGAGCTGGCGCAGGTCACGACCCCCGTCATCGCGGTCGTGACCAAGACCGACCTGGTGAGCAAGGACCGCGTCGGTGAGCAGCTGCTGGCAGTCAGCGCGCTGCACGACTGGGCCGACGTGATCCCGACCAGCGCGGTCGACAACTTCCAGGTCGGGCTGCTCGCCGACCTGCTGGTCGGCCGGCTGCCCGAGGGGCCGGTGCTCTACCCGGACGGCGAGCTCACCGACGAGCCCGAGCAGGTGCTCGCGGCCGAGCTGATCCGCGAGGCGGTGCTCGAGGGCGTCCGCGACGAGCTGCCGCACTCGATCGCGGTGACCATCGAGGAGATGCTGCCCCGCGAGGACCGGCCGGCCGACAAGCCGCTGCTCGACGTCTACGCCCTCATCCACGTGGAGCGCGACTCGCAGAAGGCCATCGTGCTCGGCAAGGGCGGCTCCCGGCTGCGCGACGTCGGCACCGCCGCGCGCACGCAGATCGAGACGCTGCTCGGGACCCCGATCTACCTGGACCTGCGGGTGACCGTGGCCAAGGACTGGCAGCGCGACCCCAAGCAGCTCAAGAAGCTCGGCTTCTAACCGGCCACCGCGGGGGCGCCCAGCAGCCAGCCCTGGCCCAGGGCGACGCCGCACTCGATCAGCGCCCCGATCTGCGCGGTCGCCTCGATGCCCTCCGCGAGGACGGTCGCGCCGACCTCGGTCGAGAAGGTCGCGACCGCCCGCACGATGGCCTGCTGCCGCGGGTTGTCGTGCACGTCCCGGGTCAGGCTGGTGTCCAGCTTGACGATGTCGGGCTGCAGCAGCAGCACGTGCCGCAGGCTCGCGAAGCCGGCGCCCACGTCGTCGACGGCGATCCGGGCGCCGCCGGCGCGGAGCGCCCCGAGCGCCGTGCGGGTGCGGGCGTAGTCGGTGACCGCCTCGTGCTCGGTGATCTCCACGACCAGCCGCCGCAGGTCGCAGCCGTGCAGCAGCGCCAGCACCTGCTCGTCGTGCAGCGCGGCGGGGGAGGCGTTGACGGCCAGGAACTCACCGGCCGGCAGCGTCTCCAGGGCGGCCAGTGCGGCGGCGAGGGTCAGCCGCTCCAGCGCCAGCCCCAGCCCGTAGCGGCTGGCCGCCCGGAACCAGAGGTCGGCCGGGACGCGTCCGCCGAAGCGGGCGAGTGCCTCCTGCCCGACGGTCTCGCCGCTGGCCAGGTGGATGATGGGCTGCAGCGCGATCCGGTAGCCGCGGCGGGTGAGCAGGTCGGCGACCTCCTCCCGGTGCGGCAGCCCGCCCTCGTCCTCGGGCGTGACGGACAGGCCCGGCAGCAGGGCGGAGGACGCGCGGAGCCGGCGCACCTCGCCCTCGAGCTGCCGCCAGCGCCGGGCCTGCCGCAGGTAGCCGCGGACGCTCAGGACGCACAGGCCGATCGCCGGGACCGCGAGGACGACGACCTCGACCACCAGGCTGGCCCAGGCCGCCGGGTCGTTGCGGCTGCGGCTGGAGGCCCGCAGCAGGGCGACCACCGGCAGCAGCAGCAGGGTCGCGCCGACCCAGCCCCACGAGCCGCGGTTGCCGTTGGGCACCTGGGTGCGCCACCAGAGCGCGGTGCCCAGCCCCACCGCCCCGGCAGCCAGCAGCAGGGCGTGCCCGAGCGGGGTGGTGCGCACCCCGTCGGCCTCGACCAGCGGCAGCGCGTACGCCGCCCAGCCCAGGCCGGGGAGCACCAGGAACGGCAGCGCCAGCAGCCGCACGCCGTGCCGCAGCAGTCCCGCCGCCACCGTCACGACCGGCAGCACCAGCAGCCAGCCGAGCGACAGCGCCGCGGCCCGGCCGGGCACGGACGCGTTGACCGAACGCGCCAGGTAGACCGCGTACAAGGTGGCGAAGCCGCCGGCCACCCAGGCCAGGCGGCGGTCCTGCGTGACGGACGCCTGCAGCACCAGCAGGTAGGCCGACACGAGCGCGAGCAGCCCGCCGAGGGCGTAGAGGCCCGCCAGGACGAAGGTGCTCGCGGCCGCGTCGGGCAGCAGCACCAGGCCCGGGACGACGACGGCGAGGGCGGCGCCGGCCACCAGCCCGAGGGCGGCGGTGCTGCCGATCCACGTCTCGGGAGGCGCTGGGGGCAGCGCCCACCTGCCGGGTCGTTCGACCAGACCTGCGCTCACCCCGCCACTCCACTTCGGTCCGGTCCGGGACACCCTGCCACGCGCGGCGCCTCACCGCGCCGACGTTCGAGGACTAGCGTGGGGCCGTGAGCCTGTACCGCGACGAGGGAGTCGTCCTGCGTGTGCAGAAGCTCGGCGAGGCGGACCGCATCATCACCCTCCTGACCCGCCGCCACGGCCGGGTCAGAGCGGTCGCCAAGGGGGTGCGCCGTACCCGCTCGAAGTTCGGCGCGACGGTCGAGCCGTTCAGCCACGTCGACGTGCAGCTCTACGCCGGCCGCAACCTCGACATCGTGACCCAGGCCGAGAGCCTGCACTCCTACGGCGGGGAGCTGGTCGGCGACTACCGCCGGTACACCTCCGGCACGGCGGTGCTGGAGACGGCCGAGCGGTTGACCGCTGAGGAGCGCGAGCCGTCGCTGCGGCTGTTCCTGCTGGTCATCGGGGCGCTGCGGGCACTCACCGAGCGCGACCCGTCCTTGGTCCTCGACGCCTTCCTGCTGCGCGCGATGTCGGTGTCGGGCTACGCGCCGGCGCTGCAGGACTGCGCCCGCTGCGGGGCCACCGGACCGCACCGGGCGTTCTCGGTCCCGGCCGGCGGGGTGGTGTGCGTGACCTGCCGGCCTGCGGGTGCGGCCTCGCCGAACCCGGCCGCGCTGGCGCTGATGTCCGACCTGATGGCGGGGGACTGGGCGGGCGCCGAGGCCGCCGCGGCGGGCGTGCGCCGGGACGCCAGCGGGCTGGTCGCCGCCCACCTGCAGTGGCACCTCGAGCGCGGCCTGCGGTCCCTGCCGCTGGTGGAGCGGACGTGAGGAAGCGCTCCTACGCCGCCCCTGCGCGGCACCCCTCCGGTGCCGTGCCCCCGGTGCTGTCCCAGGTGCCGCGGCACGTCGCGATCGTCATGGACGGCAACGGGCGCTGGGCCAAGGACCGCGGCCTGCCGCGCACTGCTGGGCACGAGGCCGGCGAGGCGTCGCTGTTCGACGTCGTCGAGGGCGCCATCGAGATCGGCGTGAAGTGGGTGTCGGCGTACGCCTTCTCCACCGAGAACTGGAAGCGCTCGCCCGAGGAGGTGCGCTTCCTCATGGGCTTCAACCGTGACGTCATCCGCCGGCGGCGGGACGAGATGCACGCCCTCGGGGTCCGGGTCCGCTGGGCCGGCCGCCGGCCGCGGCTGTGGCGGTCGGTGATCGCCGAGCTGGAGGCCGCCGAGGAGCTCACCGGCAAGAACGACGTCTGCACCCTGACGATGTGCGTGAACTACGGCGGCCGGGCCGAGATCGCCGACGCCGCCCGGGCCCTGGCGCTGGACGTGGCCGCCGGCCGGGTGAACCCCGACAAGGTCGACGAGCGGGTGCTGGCGCGCTACCTCGACGAGCCCGACATGCCGGACGTCGACCTGTTCCTGAGGACCTCGGGGGAGCAGCGCACCTCGAACTTCCTGTTGTGGCAATCGGCGTACGCCGAGATGGTGTTCGTGCCGGAGCTCTGGCCGGACGTCGACCGGCGGGTGCTCTGGCGGGCCTGCGAGCAGTACGCCAGCCGCGACCGCCGTTACGGCGGCGCCGTCCCGAACGAGGTGCCGTCATGACCCGCCTCCACCACGTGAACGTGCTCGTGCCGCCGGGCCGCACCGACGCGGTCGTGTCGTTCTACGAGCTGCTCGGCCTGACCCGGGTCCCGAAGCCGGCGGACGGCGTCACCGCCGCGGGCGCGTGGTTCGACTTCCCCGACGGCAGCACCCAGGTGCACGTCTCGGAGCGGGACGGGGAGCGGCACCCTGCGCAGCACTTCGCGCTCGCGGTCGAGGACCTCGACGACGTCGTGCTCGGGCTGCGCCAGCACGGCCACCCGTGGCACCCCGGGACGGTGCTGTTCGGCGCCCGGCGCGGCATGACCGCCGACCCTGAGGGCAACGGCGTCGAGCTCGTCGAAGCCGTCGGCCCCTTCGCCTGACGCGGGCCTGGAGGGGGCGTCGAACCGGGGCTCAGCTGGCGCAGGCGCGGCAGGTGCCGAAGACCTCGAGGGTGTGGCTGACGTCGGAGTAGCCGTGCTCGCTCGCGACCGCGGTGGCCCAGGCCTCCACCGCCGGACCGGTGACCTCCACCGTGGCGCCGCAGCCGCGGCACACCAGGTGGTGGTGGTGCTCCTCGTCGGCGCAGCGCCGGTACACCGACTCGCCGTCGACGGTCCGCAGCACGTCCACCTCGCCGGCGTCGGCAAGTGCCTGCAGGTGCCGGTAGACGGTGGTGAGGCCCACTGCGGTGCCCTCGTGGCGGAGCGCGTCGTGCAACGCCTGGGCGCTGGTGAAGCCCGCCAGCTTGGCGAGCGCCTCGGCCACCGCGGTGCGCTGGCGGGTCGGCCTCATCGCGCCACCAGCCGGCGCGCCGACCCGAGCAGCACGGCCACGAGGAAGCCGCCGAGGGCCAGGACGACGGTCGCGGCGCCGGGCGCCACGTCGGCGTAGAACGCCACCACCAGGCCGCTGACGGACGCCACCGCGCCGACCAGGCAGGCGCCCAGCAGGGTGGCCCGGAACGACCGGGTGAGCTGCTGGCTGGTGGCCACCGGCACCACCATGAGGGCGCTCACCAGCAGCAGCCCGACCACCCGCATCGCGACGGTGACGGTGACCGCCGCGCTGACGGCCACCAGGATGTTCAGGAAGCGCACCGGCAGCCCGGAGACCCGGGCCACCTCCTCGTCCTGGCAGACCGCGAACAGCTCGCGGGCGAAGACGGTCACGACGGCCAGCACGGCGACCGAGAGCGCGACGATGACGACCAGGTCGGTGCCCGTGACGCTCGACAGCGAGCCGAACAGGTAGCCGACCAGGGTGGCGTTGGTGCCGCCCGGGGCCAGCCCGATGAGCAGCACACCGCCGGCGATGCCGCCGTAGAACAGCAGCGCCAGCGCGACGTCACCGCTGGCCCGGCCCCGCTCGCGGACCAGCTCGATGGCGACGGCGCCGGCGATGGCCACCACGATCGCGGTGAGGACAGGGGCGGTGCCGAGCAGGAAGCCGAGGGCCACGCCGGTCAGGGCGATGTGGCCGATGCCGTCGCCCATCAGCGAGAGCTTGCGCTGCACCAGGAAGGTGCCGATGGCCGGCGCGGCCAGCCCGACCAGGACGGCGGCGACCAGCGCCCGGCGCATGAAGTCGAACTCGAGCAGGCTCACGTCAGGCCGAACCCGGCGCGCTGGGGCGGTAGGCCCTCGTGGGCGTGCAGGTGCACGTGGTGCGGGTCGGCATGGTGCCCCTCGGGTTGCGGCGGCGGGCCGTCGGAGACCACCCGGCCGTGCGACAGCACGACCGCCCGGCCGATCAGGCCGGCCAGCGGGCCGAGCTCGTGTGCGACCAGCACCACGCTGCCGCCGGCGTTGGACAGGTGCCCGAGGGCGCCGGCGAGGGTGTCCTGGCTGTCGGCGTCGACGCCGGCGGTGGGCTCGTCCAGCACCAGCACCTCGGGCTCGCCGGCCAGCGCCCGGGCGATCAGCACCCGCTGCTGCTGGCCGCCGGACAGGGTCGCCACCGCGTCGTGCACCCGATCGGCCAGGCCGACATCCTCGAGGGCGTGCGTGACCGCGCGCCGGTCGTCCTTGCTGAAGCGGCGCAGGCGCGACACCCGGCCGGTGCGGCCGCTGGCGACGACCTCGCCGACCGTCGCGGGCACCCCGCCGCCGACCGCCAGCCGCTGCGGCACGTAGCCCAGCCGCGGCCAGTCGCGAAAGCTGCGCAGCGGCGTCCCGAACAGCTCCAGCCGGCCGGCGGCCAGCGGCACCAGCCCGACGAGGGCGCGGACCAGGGTGGTCTTGCCCGATCCGTTGGCACCCAGGACCGCCACGAACTCGCCGGCCTGCACCCGGACGTCGACGTCGTCGAGGATGCGCCGGCCCCCGAGGACCACCTGGCCGCCGGTGAGGTCGAAGACGGGTGCGGTCACGCGCAGCCCAGTGCGGTGTGCAGGGCCTGGGCGTTGCGGCGCTGCACCGACAGGTAGTCGTCGTCGCCGGTGACGCCCTCGACCGGATCGAGCACCGCGGTCTTGGCGCCGATCTCGGCGGCCACCGTCCTGGCCACCTTGGGGTCGACCAGCGACTCGAAGAAGATGGTGGTCACCCCGGTGGCCTTGGCGAACTTGGCCACCTCGGCGACCCGCCGCGGCGACGGCTCGGCGTCGGGGGTCAGGCCGCTGATGCCGCGCTGCACCAGGTTGTAGCGGTCGGCCAGGTAGCCGAAGGCGCTGTGGCTGGTGACGATGTCGCGCCGCGCGCAGCCGGTGAGCGCGGTCGTGAAGGTGGTGTCCAGGGCGCCGAGGGCGGTGGCCACGGCCTTCGCGCGGGCCCGGTAGCCGGCGGCGTGCTTGGGGTCCTTGGCGGCCAGCCGGTCGGCCAGGCCGGTGGCGGCGGCCTGCATCCGCACCGGGTCCAGCCAGACGTGCGGGTCCTTGTCCGGCAGCTGGCCCACCACGGCGCCGAGGTCGTAGCCCTGGCCGCCGCCCTGCAGCACGTCGTCGACGGCCGGCTGGAAGCCCTTGAGGTGGACCACGACCGCGGCGCGCTGGACGGCGCCGACCTGGCGCGGCGTCAGCTCGACGTCGTGCGGCTCGGCGCCCGCCTTCACCAGGTCGGTCACGACCACGTCCGGCCCGCCGACCTGCTGGGCCAGCCAGGCGAACGGGTAGGCCGCGGCGATCACCTCGAGCTTGCCGCCGGTCGCCGCCGAACCGCTGCCGCAGGCCGACAGCAGCAGGACGGCCAGGAGCGGGAGGGCGGTGCGGCGCATGCGCCCAGCATCAGTGAAATGAAAACCGTTGTCAAAAGTGCTGGAGGGCGGACGCGATCACCAGGGCCACCACCGCGCCACGCAGCAGCCGCTGCGGCGGCCGCGTCATCGGCCAGGCGAGGAACAGCAGCCAGGCCAGCAGCGCGGCCACCAGCAGCAGCAGCACCCCGCCGACGGCGTTCTCCAGGACGAGGCCGCCGAGCAGCAGCCCGAACACGAGCAGGAACGGCACGATGCGGGGGAGCCGGGACAGGAGCACGAGCACCGGTCCGCTCCGGCGCTCGACCTTGTGGCGGAACGTGGTCACTGCCCTAGCCTGCCACCTGTGATCGTGGTGACCCGGTTCGACGTGCCGGAGGCGGACAGCGCCGCCTTCCTGCCCAAGGCGCAGGCCGCGCTGTCGGCGTTCGCCGCCCGCCCCGGCTTCGTGCGCGGCCGGGTCGGCCGGGCCGCCGACGACCCGACGGCCTGGCTGCTCAGCACCGAGTGGGACAGCGTCGGTGCCTACCGGCGCAGCCTCTCGGCGTACGACGTGAAGGTGGACGCCGCGCCCCTGCTGGGGCTCGGGCGGGACGAGCCCAGCGCCTTCGAGGTGCTGCTGGCCGAGGACGACGCCGTACCGCCGGTGCAGAGCCCGAGCCGCCGGGCGGCGGACGCCGCTACCGCTGGTCCCGGCGGAGAGGCGCGGGAGGCGAGGCCGTAGGGTCGTGCTCCACCCGCCGACCGCCAGCCGGACTGGAGCTCCCATGGCAAAGACGCCTGACCGCATGGACACGATCGTCAGCCTCAGCAAGCGCCGAGGCCTGGTGTTCCCGTCCTCCGAGATCTACGGCGGTCTGCGCGCCAGCTGGGACTACGGCCCGCTGGGCGTGGAGCTCAAGAACAACGTCAAGCGCCAGTGGTGGAAGTCGATGGTGCAGGGCCGCGACGACGTGGTCGGCCTCGACTCCTGCGTGATCCTGGCCCGCGAGGTCTGGGAGACCTCCGGCCACGTGGCCACCTTCAGCGACCCGCTGACCGAGTGCACCTCGTGCCACAAGCGGTTCCGCGCCGACCACCTCGAGGAGGCGCAGCCCGGCAAGGCGCTGTCGGAGATCGCCTGCCCGAACTGCGGCAACCGCGGCACCTTCACCGAGCCCAAGAACTTCAGCGGCCTGCTCAAGACCTACCTCGGCCCGGTGGAGGACGAGAGCGGCCTGGCCTACCTGCGGCCGGAGACGGCGCAGGGCATCTTCATCAACTACCTGAACGTGCAGCAGAGCGCCCGCAAGAAGCCGCCGTTCGGCATCGGCCAGATCGGCAAGAGCTTCCGCAACGAGATCACGCCGGGCAACTTCATCTTCCGCACCCGCGAGTTCGAGCAGATGGAGATGGAGTTCTTCGTCA
>JAOPVD010000227.1 GCA_025966295.1 Frankiales bacterium
TGCGGCGACGGGCGCTGGTGCCCGCGCTCCAGCTCCGCTCCGGCCGCCAGGACGTCGACCTGCGCGGCCTGGCCGGTGCCCTGGTCGGCCGGGCCGACGTCGCCGACTGGCGGGTGCTGCTCGGTGCCAGCCGGCGCCACGACCGCCACGAGGTGGTCGTGCACGTCGTGCCGCACCCGCAGGAGGACCCGACCGACGTGGCGGTGGCGGTGGCCCGCGACATCCGGGCGGCGGCGGGCCTGCTCCCGACGCAGGTGGTCGTCAACGAGCCGGGGACGCTGCCGGACGGCGAGCGGCTCTCCCGTCGGGTGCACGCCCGGGGCTGACGGCTCCCGGCCCGTTGCCGCTTGTGCGCGCGGGCTAGTCTCGACCCGTGGCCTATCTCGACCATGCGGCCTCGACGCCCATGCTCCCCGAGGCAGTCGCGGCGGTCTCCTCAGCGATGGCCGAGCCCGGCAACGCCTCCTCGCTGCACGCTGCCGGCCGCCGGGCCCGTCGTACCGTCGAGGAGTCCCGGGAGGCGGTCGCGGCCGCGCTGGGTGCCCGCCCCTCCGAGGTGCTGTTCACCGGCGGCGGGACCGAGAGCGACAACCTGGCCGTCAAGGGCATCTACTGGGCCCGGCGGGCGGCGGACCCGCGTCGTACCCGTGTCCTGGCCTCCGCGGTCGAGCACCACGCGGTGCTGGACGCGGTCGCCTGGCTGGTCGCGCACGAGGGCGCGCAGGTCACCTGGCTCGAGGTCGATGCGCTCGGCCGGGTGCACCCGGCGGTCCTGCAGGCCGCGCTCGGTGACGACGTCGCCCTGGTCAGCGTGATGTGGGCCAACAACGAGGTCGGCACCGTCCAGCCCATCGCCCGGCTCGCCGAGGTGGCGCACGCCGCCGGCGTGCCGCTGCACACCGACGCCGTGCAGGCGGTCGGCCAGCTGCCGGTCGACTTCGCGGCCAGCGGGGTCGACGCGATGACCGTCACCGGCCACAAGCTGGGCGGACCGCTCGGCGCCGGGGCGCTGCTGCTGGGCCGCGACGTCGCCTGCACGCCACTGCTGCACGGCGGCGGCCAGGAGCGCGACGTCCGCTCCGGCACCTTCGACACCCCGGCCCTGGCGGGGCTGGCGGTCGCGACCTCCCTGGCCGCGGAGCGCCAGCCGGCGACCGCCGTCCGGCTGGCGGCGCTCCGCGACGACCTGGTGCGCCGGGTCCTGGAGGCCGTCCCGGACGCCGTCTACAACGGCGACCCGGTGCACCGGCTGCCCGGCAACGCGCACTTCTCCTTCCCCGGCTGCGAGGGCGACTCGCTGCTGCTGCTGCTCGACGCCCGTGGTGTCGAGGTCTCCACCGGCTCGGCCTGCTCGTCCGGGGTGGCCCGGCCCTCGCACGTGCTGGTGGCGATGGGGCAGGACGAGGAGCAGGCCCGCAGCTCACTGCGGTTCTCGCTCGGCCACAGCTCGACGACCGCCGACGTCGACGCGCTGCTCGAGGTGCTGCCGTCCGTCGTCGAGCGCGCCCGGCGGGTACCGGTCCGGTGAAGCTGCTCGCCGCGATGTCGGGGGGCGTCGACTCCGCGGTCGCGGCCGCCCTGGCGGTCGACGCCGGACACGAGGTCACGGGCGTGCACCTGGCGCTCTCCGAGGCACCCGCCAGCCTGCGCACCGGCTCCCGCGGCTGCTGCTCCCGCGAGGACGCCCGCGACGCCGCCCGTGCGGCCGACGTGCTCGGCATCCCCTTCTACGTCTGGGACCTGGCACAGCAGTTCCGCGCCGACGTCATCGACGACTTCGTCGCGGAGTACGCCGCCGGGCGCACCCCCAACCCCTGCCTGCGCTGCAACGAGAAGGTGAAGTTCACCGCCGTCCTCGACCGGGCGCTGGCCCTGGGCTTCGACGGCGTGGTCACCGGCCACCACGCCTCGGTCGCGGGCGGGGTGCTGTCGCGGTCGGTCGACCTGGCCAAGGACCAGAGCTACGTGCTGGCGGTCCTGACCCCGGAGCAGCTGTCGGCCACCGTGCTGCCGCTCGGCCTGCTCACCAAGGACCGGGTGCGCGAGCTCGCCCGCGAGCGCCGCCTGGGCGTCGCGGACAAGGCCGACTCGCACGACATCTGCTTCATCGCCGACGGCGACACCGCCGGCTTCCTGCGCGACCGGCTGGGCGACCAGCCCGGGCCGGTCGTCGACGCCCTGACCGGTGCGGTCGTCGGCCGGCACGACGGGGCCTACGCCTACACCGTCGGCCAGCGCCGCGGGCTCGGCCTGACCGTGCCGGCGGCGGACGGCCGGCCGCGGTACGTGCTGTCGGTCGAGCCGGTCTCGCGGACCGTCACGGTCGGGCCGTCGGAGGCGCTGGAGGTCTCCACGGTGCTGACCGGGGCGCCGGTCTGGTCGTCCCCCCGGGCGCTGCCGCTGCAGTGCGAGGTGCAGCTGCGGGCGCACGGCATGGTGCACGGCTGCACGGTCACGCCGTACCGCGAGGGCTGGTCGCTGGCGCTCAGCACCCCGGCGAAGGGCATCGCGCCCGGCCAGGCCGCGGTCCTCTACGACGGCGCGACGGTGCTCGGCTCGGCCCGGATCGCCTCCGCCGCCTGACCCCGCCGTCGCGGCTGGCCCGCCCCGCGCTTGCGTCATCACCGGTGAGCGCAGCCCCCGGGGCGGCCCGGCGCTGGCCCGGCACAACTGCACACGACAGGGGGTTGTCGGCGAGGGGGCACGCTCAGGCCTGCGCGCAAAGCGCCCGCCCTGGTGCAGTTGTGCTGGCCTCCGCATCCGCTGCGCCCGGGTGCGGGGCGGGGGAGTAGGCGCGCCACTAAGGTGGGCGCATGGCCGATGATGACGTCCAGCTCACCGACCTCGAGGTGATCCAGCAGTTCAGCCTGGCGGTACGCGGCGCGACCGCCTCCCGGGCCGAGGTCCTCGCGGCCCTGGAGGCCGACCTGGCCTGGCTCAACGGCTCGCGGCGCCCGGCGCCGGCGCCGGAGAAGACCGCCACTGCGGCCCGGAAGGCCCCCGCCAAGAAGGCCGCCAAGGCTCCGGTCAAGGCCGCCCGCGCGCGCAGGGCGTGACGACAGTCCCGACCCTCTGGACGCGCGGCACGGCGACCGGCGTCGGCTCCCTCCCGGGCACCGACCCGCACGAGGCCGTCCAGCTGGTCCTCGACACCCTGCCCGTCCCGCACCTGCCCGAGCTGCCGGCCCGCGGTGCCCCCGCCGACCTGGCCGGCCGGGGCGCCGCGCTGCTGTCGGACCTGTGGGTTGACGTGCAGCCCAGCGGCTGGCGGGTCGTCCCGCGGTCCAGCCGCGACGGCCAGCGCGCCAAGGACCTGCTGGCTCGCGACCTCGACGCCCTGGAGGAGCTCGCTGCCGGCAGCCCGCCCGCGGTCTTGAAGCTGCAGGCCACCGGGCCGTGGACGCTCGCGTCCGTGGTGGAGCTGCAGCGCGGGGCCAAAATCCTCGCCGACCATGGCGCGGTCATCGACCTGACCGCCAGCCTGGCCGAGGGGCTGGCGCTGCACCTCGCCGACGTCCAGCGCCGGTTCCCCTCCACCACCCTGGTGCTGCAGCTCGACGAGCCGGCGCTGCCCGCGGTGCTGGCCGCCCGGATCCGGACGGCCAGCGGCTTCGGGACGCTGCGGGCGCCGGACGTGCAGATCGCGCGCCAGCACCTCCAGACGGTGCTCTCGGTGGCCGAGCACACCGTCGTGCACTGCTGCGCGCGGCGGCCGCCGGTGGAGCTGCTCGTCTCGGCCGGCGCGGGTGCCGTCAGCGTCGACGCGGCGATGCTCGACACCCGCGACGACGACGCCCTCGGTCAGGCCCTGGAGGGCGGCACCGGGCTGCTGCTGGGAGTCCTGCCGGGCGTCGACGGGCCGCTGCCGTCGAAGCGCCGGATCGCCGAGACTGTCGGACGTCTGGCGGACCGGGTCGGCCTGACCGACGTCACCCTGACGCCGACCTGCGGGCTCGCGGGCTCCTCGCCGGCCTACGCCCGAGCGGCCCTGGAAAGACTGGTGGAAGCGGCGCAGGAGGTGGCGGGGTGACGGAGGTCGACGGCGTCCCGGTCGTGGCGCGCCAGCGGGCGGCCGAGCTGGCGCGGACCATCGAGGAGCACGCCTTCCGCTACTACGTGCTGGCGCAGCCGACCGTCGCCGACGGCGAGTACGACGCCCTCGTCCGCGAACTGCAGGCGCTGGAGGAGGCGCACCCGTCGCTGCGCACCCCCGACTCGCCGACCCAGAAGGTCCTCGAGACCTGGAGCACGGACTTCACCCCGGTCGAGCACCTCGAGCGGCTGATGAGCCTCGACAACGTCTTCACCGAGGACGAGCTGCGGGCCTGGGCGGCCCGGCAGGCGCGCGAGGTCGGCGCCGCCGCCCGCTACCTGTGCGAGCTGAAGATCGACGGGCTGGCGGTCGCGCTGGTCTACCGGGACGGCGTGCTGGAGCGCGCCGCCACCCGCGGCGACGGCCGCACCGGCGAGGACATCACCTCCAACGTCCGCACCCTCAAGAGCGTCCCGGACCGGCTGACCGGCCCGGACGTGCCGCCGCTGCTCGAGGTGCGCGGCGAGGTCTTCCTGGCCAGCGCCGACTTCAGCGCCCTCAACGAGCGGCTGGTGGCCGAGGGCAAGGCGCCGTTCGCCAACCCCCGCAACGCCGCCGCCGGCTCGTTGCGCCAAAAGGACCCGCGGGTCACCGCGACCCGCCCGCTGTCGCTGACCCTGCACGGCATCGGCGCCCGTGACGGCTGGGACCCCGGCTCGCAGTCCGAGGCCTACCGCCAATTGGCGGCCTGGGGCCTGCCCGTCTCCAGCCGGTACGACGTGTTCGAGGACCTCGAGGGCGCCCTGGGCTACATCGCCCACTGGGGTGAGCACCGGCACGACGTCGAGCACGAGATCGACGGCGTCGTGGTGAAGGTCGACCAGGTGCCGCTGCAGCGCCGCCTCGGCGCGACCTCGAAGGCGCCGCGCTGGGCGATCGCGCACAAGTACCCGCCGGAGGAGGTCACCACCAGGCTCAACGACATCCAGGTCAACGTCGGCCGCACCGGCCGGGTGACGCCGTTCGCGGTGCTCGAACCGGTGCACGTCGGCGGCGTGATGGTCGGGATGGCGACGCTGCACAACGCCTCCGAGGTCAAGCGCAAGGACGTGCGGATCGGCGACACCGTGGTGGTCCGGCGGGCCGGGGACGTGATCCCCGAGGTGGTCGGTCCGGTGGCCGCGCTCCGGGACGGCAGCGAGCGCGAGTTCGTCATGCCGCGGGACTGCCCGGCCTGCGGCACCGGGCTGCGGCCCGCGAAGGAGGGCGACGTCGACCTGCGCTGCCCGAACGCCCGGTCCTGCCCGTCGCAGCTGCGGGAGCGGATCTTCGCGATGGCCGGTCGGGGTGGCTTCGACATCGAGGGCCTGGGCTTCGAGGCGGCCGACGCGCTGCTGAGCCACGGCGTCGTGCAGGACGAGGGTGACGTCTTCCTGCTCGACGAGGACGCCCTGCTGCGCAGCCCGTTCTTCCAGCGCAAGGACGGCACGCTCTCGGCGAACGCCGCCAAGCTGCTCGCCAACCTGGAGGTCGCCAAGACCCGCCCGCTCTGGCGGGTCATCGTTGGCCTGTCGATCCGGCACGTCGGCCCGACCGCGGCCCGCGAGCTGGCCCGGGCGTTCCGCGACCTCGACCGGATCCGGGCGGCCTCCGAGCAGGACCTGGCCGCGGTCGACGGCGTCGGACCGACGATCGCGCGCGCCGTCGTCGAGTGGTTCGCCGTCGACTGGCACGTCGGCATCGTCGAGAAGTGGCGCGCCGCCGGGGTGCGGATGGCCGACGAGGGCGCCGACGAGGGACCCCGGCCGCTCGAGGGGGTCACCGTCGTCGTCACCGGCACGCTGGCGTCGTACAGCCGCGACGGGGCGACCGAGGCGGTGCAGGAGCGCGGCGGGAAGGTCACCGGCAGCGTGTCGAAGAAGACCGACTTCGTCGTGATCGGCGCCGAGCCGGGGCAGAGCAAGTACGACAAGGCCGTGAAGCTGGGGGTGCCGGTCCTCGACGACGCCGGCTTCCGGACGCTGCTGGCCGAGGGCCCCGACGCGGCCCGGGCGCTGGCGACGGTCCTGCCGGAGTAGCTCAGGCAGGCACCGAGGTCGTCGTGACCGTCGCGGCGATGCCGGCGAGGTGCGCCAGCCGCAGCACCTCCGAGGCCCGGAAGCGGGGGCCGCCGGGACGCCCTACCAGGACCGCGGTGCCGGCCGTGCCGACCGGGGCGGCGGCCAGCTCGGTGCCCAGGGTGTTCCAGCGCTCCGGCACCCACTGCTCCCGGGCGTCCATCCGCCGGGCCGTGGTGAGCGGCAGCCACGGGAGCGCGACGCCGGTCAGGTCGGGGGCGCCGGCGCTGCCGCCCAGCTGCCCGGCCGGGCCGACCAGCAGCGCCCAGCCGGCGCGGAAGACGCCCGGTGCCAGGTCCACGAGCAGCTGCAGCGCCGCCGCCGGGTCGGCCGCCAGCTCGTCGACCAGCTCGAGGTCGCGGTGCAGGTCGTCGGCGCCGAGGTAGGGCCGCAGCGACTCCACCACCACCCCCGGGACCGACTGCGCCGAGGTGATGAGCACGTCCGCCAGCCCGCCCGCGGGCAGCTGCACCAGCAGGTCGTCGACGGCCCCGTCCGGGCCGCGCTCGACGACGTCGAGGCTGACGATGTCGCCGCCGGCCTGGCCGATGGCGGTCGCGACGGCACCCAGCATGCCGGGACGGTCGGGCAGAACCACGCGCAGCAGGTAGGACATGCCTCCATGGTGCCCTGACCTCATTGCCTCCGTGTTTCGCCGCGGTGAAAGCCCCTGGCCCCCCACGCCTAGACTTCGAGCAACCCCGGGAGGACCCCTGTGACGGCACGCCATGCCTGAGATCACCCGCGAGGAGGTCGCGCACCTCGCGCGGCTCGCCCGCCTCGCGCTGGACGAGGCCGAGCTCGACGTGCTCGCCGGCCAGCTCGACGTGATCCTGGGGGCGGTCGCGCAGATCGCCGAGGTCACCGACGCCGCCGACGTGCCCCCGACGTCGCACGCCGTCCCGCTCGAGAACGTCACCCGTCCCGACGTCGTGGTCGCCTCGCTGCCCCGCGACGCCGCCCTCGCCGGGGCGCCCGCTGCCGAGGAGGGCCGCTTCCGCGTCCCCCGGATCCTGGACGAGGAATGACCGACCTGACGCGGCTCACTGCCGCCGAGACCGCCGCGGCCGTCAAGGACCGCAGCGTCAGCGCCGTCGAGGTGGCGCAGGCCCATCTGGACCGGATCGCCGCGGTCGACGACCGGGTGCACGCGTTCCTGCACGTCGATGCCGACGGCGCGCTGGCGCAGGCCAAGCGGGTCGACGACGGCGAGCTGACCGGCCCGCTGGCCGGTGTCCCGCTGGCCCTCAAGGACATCCTCACCCAGGAGGGGATCCCGACCACCGCCGGCTCGAAGATCCTCGAGGGCTGGCGACCGCCGTACGACGCGACCGTCACCGCCCGGCTCAAGGCCGCGGGCGTCGTCATCCTCGGCAAGACCAACATGGACGAGTTCGCGATGGGCTCGTCCACCGAGCACAGCGCCTACGGCCCCACCCACAACCCGTGGGACCTCGACCGGATCCCCGGCGGCTCCGGCGGCGGCTCCAGCGCGGCCCTGGCGTCGTACCAGGCGCCGCTGGCGATCGGCACCGACACCGGCGGCTCGATCCGGCAGCCGGCCTCCGTCACCGGCACCGTCGGTGTCAAGCCGACGTACGGCGGCGTCTCCCGCTACGGGCTGATCGCGTTCTCCAGCTCGCTGGACCAGGCCGGGCCGTGCGCCCGCACCGTCCTCGACGCGGCGCTGCTGCACGAGGTCATCGCCGGCCACGACGCCCGCGACTCCACCAGCATCGACGCACCGGTTCCGCCGGTCGTCGAGGCCGCCCTGTCGCGGGACGTGCGGGGCCTGCGGATCGGCGTCGTCAAGGAGCTGTCCGGGGAGGGCTACGAGCCGGGCGTGCAGGCCCGCTTCGACGAGGCCGTCGAGGTGCTGCGCGGGCTGGGCGCGACCGTCACCGAGGTCAGCTGCCCGCACTTCGTATACGCGCTGCCGGCCTACTACCTGATCGCTCCCTCCGAGGCGTCGTCCAACCTGGCGCGCTTCGACAGCGTCCGGTACGGCCTGCGGGTCGGCGACGACGGCGAGCGGTCGCTGGAGGAGGTCATGGCGCTCACCCGCGCCCAGGGCTTCGGGCCGGAGGTGAAGCGCCGCATCATCCTCGGCACCTACGCGCTGTCGAGCGGCTACTACGACGCCTACTACGGCCAGGCGCAGAAGGTCCGCACCCTCATCACGCGCGACTTCCAGGCGGCCTGGGAGAAGGTCGACGTGCTGGTCGCGCCGACCGCCCCGACGGTCGCGTTCCCGCTCGGCGCCAAGCTCGCCGACCCGCTCGCGATGTACCGGCAGGACGTCGCGAGCATCCCCGCCAACCTGTACGGCGGGCCGGCCGCGTCCTTCCCGGCGGGGCTGTCCGAGGGGCTGCCCGTCGGCCTGCAGGTGATGGCGCCGACGCTGCGCGACGACCTGCTGTACCGGGTCGGTGGCGCGCTCGAGCTCGCGCTGCCGCCCGCCGTTCCGCCGCTCGCCTGGGAGACCGCGTGACCACCACCTCCACCGTGCCGACCGTGCCCTACGACGAGGCGCTGCAGGAGTTCGAGCCCGTCATCGGCCTCGAGACGCACGTCGAGCTCGGCACCGCGTCGAAGATGTTCTGCGGCTGCGACACCGCCTTCGGTGCCGAGCCCAACACCCACACCTGCCCGGTCTGCCTGGGCCTGCCCGGGGCGCTGCCGGTGGTCAACGCCACCGCCATCGAGTCGACGATCCGGATCGGGCTGGCACTGCACTGCGACATCGCCAGCTGGTGCCGCTTCGCGCGCAAGAACTACTTCTACCCGGACATGCCGAAGAACTTCCAGACCAGCCAGTACGACGAGCCGCTGTGCACCGACGGCTACCTCGACGTGGTGGTCGCGGGCGAGACGGTGCGCATCCCGATCGAGCGGGTGCACCTGGAGGAGGACACCGGCAAGTCGCTGCACGTCGGCGGCGCCACCGGCCGGATCCACGGCGCCGACCACTCGCTGGTCGACTACAACCGGGCCGGCATCCCGCTCGTCGAGATCGTCACCAAGCCGGTCACCGGCACCGGCGCGATGCCGGCCGAGGTCGCCAAGGCCTACGTGGCCGAGCTGCGCGACGTGCTCCGCGGCCTGGGCGTCAGCGACGTGAAGATGGAGCAGGGCTCGCTGCGCTGCGACGTCAACGTCTCGCTCAACCGGCCCGGTGAGGAGTGGGGCACCCGCTCCGAGACCAAGAACGTCAACTCGCTGCGCTCGGTCGAGCGGGCGGTGCGGTCCGAGGTCGAGCGGCAGGCGCACCGGCTCCGGAACGGCGAGCGGATCGTGCAGGAGACCCGGCACTTCCACGAGGACACCGGCATGAGCACGTCGGGCCGCTCCAAGGAGGAGGCCACCGACTACCGGTACTTCCCGGAGCCCGACCTGGTCCCGATCGCCCCCGACCCGGCCTGGGTCGCCGAGCTGAAGGCCGCGCTGCCGGAGGCGCCGAGCGTCCGGCGCCGCAAGCTGGTCGCCGAGCTCGGGCTGTCCGACAACGACAGCGCGGCGATGGTCAACGCCGGGGTCCTGGACGTCGTGCTGGCCACCGTCGAGGCCGGGGCGTCCGCGGCCGAGGCGCGCAACTGGTGGCTCGGCCACCTCGCGCAGAAGGCCAACGAGCGCGGCACCGAGGCGGTCGAGCTGCCCGTCACGCCGGAGCAGGTGGCCCGGGTCATCGCGCTGGTCGGCGAGGGGACGCTCACCGCCGGTCTGGCCCGGCAGGTCCTCGACGGTGTGCTGGCGGGGGAGGGCGAGCCGGACGAGGTGGTCGCGGCCCGCGGCCTCGCCGTCGTCTCCGACGAGGGCGCACTGACCACCGCGGTCGACGAGGCGATCGCCGCCGACCCCGACGCCGCCGAGAAGGTCCGCGCCGGCAAGGTGGCCGCCGCCGGCGCCCTGGTCGGCAAGGTGATGAAGGCGACCCGCGGCCAGGCCGACGCCAGCGTCGTGCGCCGCCTGGTCCTCGAGCGCCTCGGCGTCACCGAGGGCTAGCGCCCTGCCTCGTTGCGTCATCACCAGCGGCCCGGGGCTGCGCTCGGCGGTGATGACGCAAGGCGGGTACGGCGGGAGGCGGCGGCCGGGCGGGGCCGGGTCACTCGGAGGTGGCGCGGGCTGCCTTCCGGGCCAGCAGGGTGGCGTTCAGCTCCGCGCCGACCAGCAGCGACAGGCACAGCAGGTAGAACCAGGTCATGAGGATGAGGCCGCCACCGAGCGCGCCGAGCACCGGCGAGGCCGGCACCACCAGCTTGAGGTAGCTGCTGAAGCCGAGTGAGGCAGCCAGCCACAGGGTGGCCGTCAGCAGCCCGCCGGGGAGCCCGGAGCGCCAGCGCGCCGGCCGGTCGGGACCGATGTGGAACAGCGTGGTGGCCCAGGCGATGAGGGCCAGGAACGCCACCGGGTAGCGGATCCAGGACCAGACGAAGGCGTACTCCTCCGACAGCCCGATCGAGCCGACCACGTCGTCGGCTCGGCCGAACAGCGGGCCGATGACGAAGGCGGTCACCATCACGGCGCCGGTCAGCACCGAGCCGATGCCGAGCAGCAGGCCGATCCAGCGGCGCCGCCACCAGCCGCGTGAGTCGTGCACGTCGTAGGCCAGCGTGACGGTGTTGATGACGCTGGCGAAGGCCTGCGCGACCGACAGCAGGGCGACGACCAGCGCGATGGTCAGGGCGCTGTTGTTGGTGGCGAACAGGCCGCGCACGGTCTCGTCGACGCCGGCGGCGGAGGAGGTCAGCACCTGTGCCAGGAACCGGCTGATCGCGTCCTTGACCTTCGCGTTGTTGCCCGGTCCGATCAGCAGCTCGAGCTGTCCCAGGACCGCTGCGAACACCAGCAGCGTCGGGAAGACGGTGAGCACGCCCATGAACGCGTTCTCGCCGGCCAGGCCCAGCACCCGGTCCCGGTCGCTCTTGCGCCAGACGTCGGCGGCGAGCCGGCCGGTCCGGCGCAGCATGCGGCGCGGCTGCGGGCGCTCGGCCT
>JAOPVD010000241.1 GCA_025966295.1 Frankiales bacterium
CACCCACGCGGGGGTGCTGGTCGACGCGCTGCGGCTGCCGGGTCGTGGCCGGGCGCTCGCCGCCGCCCGCGAGCGGGCCCGGGCCGTGCTGGCCTTCCTCGACCTGGGCCACCTGGCCGACGTGGAGGTGACCGCGCTGCCGGTCGGGCAGGCCCGCCTCGTCGAGCTCGCCCGCGCCCTGTGCCTGACCCCCAAGGTGCTGCTGCTGGACGAGCCGGCGTCCGGCCTCGACCCGGCCGAGACCGCCGACTTCGTCGCCCTGTTGGCCCATGTCCGCGCGACCCTCGGGTGCGCCATGCTGCTCGTGGAGCACGACATGGGCGTCGTGATGCCGCTGTGCGACCACGTGGTCGTCATGGACTTCGGCCGGGTCCTCGCCGCCGGACCGCCGCTGGAGGTCCGCGACGACCCGGCCGTGCGCGCGGCCTACCTGGGGGAGGAGGTGGCATGACCGCACTGCTCGAGGTGATCGGCCTGCAGGTCGCGTACGGCGGCGTGCTGGCCGTCCGGGACGTCTCCCTGGCCGTCGCCCCAGGCCAGGTCACCGCCGTGCTCGGCGCCAACGGCGCCGGCAAGACCACCACCCTGCTGGCGGTGTCCGGCCTGGTCCGGGCCCGGGCCGGTCAGGTGCTGCTCGACGGCCAGCCGCTGCTCGGCCGGTCCGCCGAACGGATCGCCCGGCTCGGCATCGCGCACGTCCCCGCCGGCCGCGGCGTGTTCCCCGGCCTCACCGTCGCCGACAACCTCCGGATGGGCCTGTACGGCGCCGGCCGGGACGGCTCGGCCGACGGCCGGGCCGCGGTCGAGGAGGTCCTCGAGAGCTTCCCGGTCCTGCGGGAGCGGCGCGACCAGGCCGCCGGCACCATGTCGGGCGGCCAGCAGCAGCAGCTGGCGATCGGGCGGGCGCTCGTGCAGCGGCCCCGGCTGCTGCTGCTCGACGAGATGAGCATGGGGCTGTCGCCGACCGTGGTCGCCGACCTGTTCGTGCTCGTCCGCCGGCTCGCCGACGAGGGGATGGCCGTCGTCATGGTCGAGCAGTTCGTCGGCCAGGCCCTGAAGGTCGCCGACGAGGCGGTCGTGCTCGAGCAGGGGAGTGTGGTCGCCGCCGGGCCGCCGGCGTCGCTGTCCGCCGAGGACATCGGCGCGGCCTACCTCGGTGGCACCGCCGCCGGGCCGGCGCTGCCCGGTGCCCCGCGTGACGCCCGCCAGCGGCTGCCGGTGTCGCTGGCCGGCGTGGACGTGCGGCGCCTGGAGCGGCTCGCCGCCCGGCAGGGCCGCAGCCCGGACGAGCTCGCGCAGGAGCTGCTCGAGCAGGCCATCGCCCGGAGCGGGTCGTGAGGCGGGTCCTGCTGCTCGGCGCCCTGCTGTCCGGGCTGCCGACGGTCCTCGCGCTGGTCGTGGTGCGGCCGGCGGCGGTGGCCGCGGAGGTGGCCGCACCGGTCTACGACCAGGTGGCGCAGACCGCGGTGCTCGCCGGGGTCCGCACCGACGGGGTGGTCGGCGCCTCCGGCGGGCTGGTCACCCTCGACACCGGGTCGGCGTACGTCACCGCCCGGCTGGACTCCTCGCCGTCGGCGCAGGTGCTGGCGGCCCCGGGCGAGCCGGGCACGCTGACCCGCACCCTCGCCGGCCAGGTCAACGGTCCAGCGGGCACCACCGTCGTCGACGTACCGGACGCCGAGGCGCGGTACCCGGGCGCGCAGACGAAGGCGTCGTACACCGCGAGCGACCCGGTGCAGCAGCCCCCGCTCCGCTTCGGCACCGCCTCGGCGACCGCCGAGGTCGGCGCCGAGCGGGCGGCCGGGTCGGCCAGCGCCGCGTCGTTCGACATCACCGGGGTGCTGGCGGTCGGCCCGTCGACCAGCACCGTCACGATGACGAGCTCGCCGGCGGCCGGCACGGCGGTGCAGGTCGCCCGGACGGCGGTCAGCAGCGTCGAGGTGGCCGGCGGCCTGCTGCGGCTGGACGACGTGGTAGCCACCGCGGGCCTCAAGGCCAGCCGGGACAGCCACGCCGCGGTCCAGGACCTCACCATCGGCGGCGCCAGCGTGGCGGGCCAGGCGGTCGCCATCGGCAACCACGGGGTGACCGCGATCGGCAGCGCGCTGCTGCCCGGGCAGACGCTGGCCGACGCGACCGCGCAGGCCAACGCGCTGCTCGCGGCGGCCGGCGTCGCGGTGCACACCGTCGGCGGCCGCACCACCCAGGACGTCCGCTCGGCCACCGCCGACACCGGCGGCGTGCAGATCCGGCTGCAGACCCCGGCGCTGCCGGGCGGCGTCTCCGCCAACACCCTCACCGTGGTCGTCGGCGGCATCGCCCTGACCGAGCTCGACACCCTGGCGGTGCCGGCGGTCGTCCCGCCGGTGGTCGTGCCGCCCGCCATCGGCGGCCCCTCGACGGGCACGACCACCACCACCTTCGTGCCCGGCACCCCCGGCGTGCCCGGCGGTGCCGGCGTGACCCCGCCGCAGGTGCTCGACCCGGTCGCGCAGGCCGGCTTCGTGGTGCACGGCCGACCGATCAGCGCGCAGACCGCGCTGATCGGCTTCGCCGGCTGGCAGTTCCTCTCCTTGGGCACGGCCACGCTCTACGGCTTCGTCGAGCGGCGCCGCCGGCTGGCGCTGCTGGAGCGGACGCCGTGAGGCGGCTCGCGCGGACCGCCGCCGAGCGCACGGTCTGCGTGCGCTGCACCGCGCCGTACCTGGCCTCGCTGACCCGCCACCGCTGCCCGGTGTGCGACACCCCGACGCCGGGGCAGCCGCCCCGGCCGCGGGCCTGGGAGGACCCCGACGACCGGCTGCTGGCCATCGTCGCCGCCGCCACCCTGGCCAACGTCCTGCTGCTCGCGATCCTGACCCTGGTGGTGCTCCGATGACGACCCTCGCCGACCTCACCACGCCCGCCCTGCTGGTCGAGCGTGCGCTGCTCGACGCCAACCTGCAGGCGATGGCAGACGTGCTCCCCGGCACCCGGCTGCGGCCGCACGTGAAGGCCTTCAAGACCACCGCCCTGGCGCGCCGGATGGCTGCCCTCGGGCACACCGGCTTCACCTGCGCCACCGTGCGCGAGGTGGAGGGGATGGCCGCGGCCGGCCTCGGCCAGGACCTGCTGCTGGCCAACGAGGTGCTCGACTGCCGGCGGCTCGGCGCGGTCGTCGCGCAGGGCGCCCGCGTCACCGTGGCCGTCGACAGCGAGCTCACCGTCGCCGCGGCGGCGGCCGGGGGAGTGCGCGAGGTGGTCATCGACGTCAACGTCGGGCTGCCGCGCTGCGGCGTCGAGCCCGAGCAGGCCGGGGCGCTGGCCGACCTGGCCCGTGCCACCGGCCTCGTCGTACGGGGGGTGATGGGCTACGAGGGGCACGTGATGCTCGTCGAGGACCCGGCCGACAAGGCCCGGCAGGTCGAGGAGTGCATGGCCCGGCTGCTCAAGGCCTCGGCCGACGTGGGTGGCGACCTGGTCTCAGCCGGCGGCACCGGGACGTTCGACCTCAACACCTGGGCGGGTGAGATCCAGGCCGGCTCGTACTGCCTGATGGACACCACCTACGCCCGGGCCGGCGCGCCGTTCGCCCAGGCCCTCACCCTGCTCGCGACCGTCATCAGCGCCAACCCCGCCGGCTGGTACGTCGCCGACCTCGGGCTGAAGGCGCTCGGTATGGACCACGGCAACCCCTCGATCGCGGGCGCCGCGGTCTGGTACTGCGCCGACGAGCACACCGTCTTCTCCGCAGACGGCGCGCAGTTCGAGGTCGGGCAGCGCATCCGGGTGGCGCCGGCGCACGTCGACCCCACCGTTGCCCTGCACGAGCGCATGCACCTGGTCGACGGCGACGAGGTGTTCGAGAGCTGGGACGTCGACCTGCGCGGCTGGTAGGTCAGGCGTGCGCCGGCTCTTCGTCGCGCAGCAACCCGCGCAGGGTGTCCCGCAGCTCCGGGCTGTCGGTGTGGCCGTGCGAGCTCACCGCGTGCTCGGTGGCGGCGCGCATGACCTCGTCCTCCTCGCCGCTGATCTTCAGGGTGCAGTCGTTCTCGCTGGGCATGGTGCTGCAGTCGGCGACCTTGCGCATGGTGGCTCCTCAGGTCTGTGAGGCCTTGACTGTGGTCACCGTTCGGCGTGACGGTCGATACGCACAGATGCGTACTCCGAGAGGGGCGGCCGGTGAGCGCACAGCTGACCCAGCGCGAGCTCGAGGTGCTCGGGCTGGTGGCCGAGGGCCGCACCAACCAGGCGATCGCGCACGCGCTGGAGGTCAGCCCGCGGACGGTGGCCAAGCACCTCGAGCACGCCTACCGCAAGCTCGACGTCAGCTGCCGGGTGCAGGCGGTGGCCGCGACCCGACGGTGAGCACCAGGACCCGGTGGCCGGCGTGCTCGCCGACCTCGACGAAGCCCAGCCGGGCCAGCAGTCGCAGCGACGCCGCGTTGCCCGGCCGCACCTCGGCCCGCACCTGCACGGCGCCGCGGGCAGCGACCCAGCCCACCAGCAGCTGGACCGTGGCCGTCCCGAGCCCGCGTCCGCGGGCCGACGGGGCCAGCCCGTAGCTGACGTCCACGACGCCCTCCTGGGGCGGCCCCAGCCACCCGCAGTCGCCCACGACCAGGCCGTCCTCGAGCACCAGGAAGGTGCCCTCGCCGGTGTCGTCCGGGTGCTCGGCCAGCGGCCGCAGCGCGTCCGCGGTGGCGGCGTGCGGCCAGTCGGGGACGTGCGGGACGGGCGGCTCGCGGTAGGTGCAGACCGCGACGGCGACCGCGTGGGGGACGGGGAGGAGCTCGATCACTCCGCCGGCTCGGCGAGCGCGGCAGCGAGCGCCTCGCCGACCAGGCCGACCTGCCAGGA
>JAOPVD010000249.1 GCA_025966295.1 Frankiales bacterium
TGTCACCGCGGCCAGGATCGGGTAGAGGTAGGCGAAGTTGATGACCACCAGGCTCAGGTAGATCCCGACGCCGAGCGAGGCCACCCGTCGGCGCAGGGTCCCGGCCTGGCCGAGCAGCCAGCCGGCCAGGAGCGCCAGACCCAGGCACAGGAACGGCACCGACGGCAGCGCGTAGAACAGGAACATCGTGCGGCCCTTGAGGTCGCTGGGGATCCAGGCCAGCACCGACACGGCCATCATGAGCAGCAGGCCGCCGGCGAGCCAGTCGCGCTTGCTGATCCAGCGGGCGGCGAGCCCGATCGTCACCGGGACCATCAGCCACCAGATCGCCGGCGTGCCGATGGCGAGCACCTCGCGCGAGCAGGAGCTCGCGGTGCAGCCGTAGACGCCGGTCTTGATGCCCGGCGGGTAGTAGTAGCTGACCGGCCGGCCGAGGAACGGCCAGGACAGCGGGTGCGACTGGTAGGGGTGCTTCGAGGACAGCCCGCTGTGGAAGTTCAGGATCTCGGCGTGGTAGTGCCACCAGGAGCGCAGCGCCTCGGGCAGGAAGCCGAACGCCGACGACCGGCCGTGCGCCCAGTCCCGGTCGTAGCCGCTGTCGGTCAGGAACCAGCCGGCCCACGACACGACGTACAGGGCGACCGGCAGCAGCACGAGCAGCGCCAGCACCGGCACGGTGCTCAGCCGCAGGGTGGTCCGCCAGGGCGCCCGGATGCCCGCGGCCCGGCGCGAGCGGCCCTCCCAGAGCACCGCCAGCACGATGAGGACGGCGCTGGGGAACAGCGCGCTCCACTTGGTGGCCAGGGCCGCCCCGATGCAGGCGCCGGCGAGCAGCAGCCACGGCCGGAACCCGACCCGACCGCCGGCCGCGAGCTGCTCGTCGGTGGACCGGGCCAGCGCGGCGCGGACCTGGTCCCGGTCGACGAGCAGCGCGCCGAAGGCCGCGACGACGAACATGCACAGGAAGACGTCGACCATCGCCACCCGGCTCTGCACGAAGTGCAGCCCGTCGAGCGCGAGCAGCAGCCCGGCCAGCCCACCGAGCAGGGTGGAGCCGGTGAGGCGGCGGCCGATCCGGACGACCAGCAGCACCGTCAGGGTCCCGAACAGCGCCGCCGAGAAGCGCCAGCCGAAGGTGTTGAAGCCGAAGGCCTGCTCACCGAGCCCGATCAGCCACTTGCCGAGCGGCGGGTGGACCACGAAGGCGGCGGTGTCGTCCTTGAGGTTGCAGAACCCGTTGCTCGCGTGCTCGACGCCGTACCTCATCAGGCTGCGGGCGTCGCAGGCGTAGTAGACCTCGTCGAAGATGTCGCCGGGGCCCTGCGCGGTGCCCTTGTCGGACAGCGTGGTGGCCGGCTGGTCCAGGCGCAGGAAGCGCAGCAGCCCGGCCAGGACCGTGACGAGCAGCGTCACGGCCCAGCCGCCGCTCTGGGGGCCGAGCGGCAGGAGACGCTCGCGCCAGGTCGGGGGCTCCGGGTCGAAGTCGTCCGGGGCCGGCCGGTCGAGGGTCGTCGCCGTCATCCGCCCGAGCCTAGGCCGTCCCCCTGCAGGCGGCGGGGCACAATCGGCCCGTGCCCCTCCTCCTCGCCGGTGTCCCGATCGGTCAGCCCGGCGACGCGAGCCCGCGCCTGCGGACCGCCCTCGGCCGGGCGGAGGTGGTCGCCGCCGAGGACACCCGCCGGCTCACCCGGCTCTGCCGGGACCTCGACGTCACCTACACCGGCCGGCTGGTCAGCTACTTCGACGGCAACGAGGCCGAGCGCACCCCGCAGCTGCTCGCCGCCCTGCGGGCGGGGGAGACGGTGCTGCTGGTCACCGACGCCGGCATGCCCTCGGTGTCCGACCCCGGGTTCCGGCTGGTGGCCGCGGCGGCTGCCGAGCAGCTCCCGGTCAGCTGCCTGCCGGGGCCGTCCGCGGTGACCACCGCGCTCGCGGTCAGCGGGCTGCCGTCCGACCGGTTCTGCTTCGAGGGCTTCCTGCCGCGCAAGGGCGGCGAGCGCCGCGCCCGCCTCGAGGAGCTGGCCGCCGAGCGGCGTACGGCGGTCTTCTTCGAGGCCCCCCACCGGCTGGGCGCCTGCCTGGCCGACATGGCGGCCGTGCTGGGGGCGGACCGCCGGGCGGTGGTGTGCCGCGAGCTCACCAAGACCCATGAGGAGGTACGGCGGGGCACGCTGGCCGAGCTCGCCGACCGGTTCTCCGGTGAGGTGCTGGGCGAGGTGACGGTGGTGGTCGAGGGCGCACCCGAGCGGGTCGTCGTCGAGTCGCCGGACGAGCTGGCCCGGCTGGTCGGGGTCCGGGAGGCGAGCGGCGAGCCCCGCAAGGAGGCCATCGCCGGCGTGGCCCGGGAGCTGGGGGTGCCGCGGCGCGAGGTGTACGACGCGGTCGTCGCGGCGAAACCGGGGCGCGGGGATCACTAGGCTCAGGCCCATGTCCCGCAACATCCTGACCGCGGTCGCCTGGCCCTACGCCAACGGCCCTCGCCACGTCGGGCACGTCGCCGGCTTCGGCGTGCCCTCCGACATCTTCAGCCGCTACCAGCGGATGGCGGGCAACACGGTGCTCATGGTGAGCGGGACCGACGAGCACGGCACCCCGATCCAGGTGCAGGCCGACCGCGAGGGCGTGACAGCCCGCGAGCTCGCCGACCGCTACAACCGGGTCATCGCCGAGGACCTCCAGGGCCTGGGCCTGTCCTACGACCTGTTCACCCGCACCACGACCCGCAACCACTACGCCGTCGTGCAGGAGCTGTTCACGGCGCTGCACCGCAACGGCTACGTCACCGAGCACTCGCAGCTGTCGGCGATCGACGCTGCCACCGGCCGCGGCCTGCCCGACCGGTACGTCGAGGGCACCTGCCCCATCTGCGGGTACGACGGTGCCCGCGGTGACCAGTGCGACAACTGCGGCAACCAGCTCGACCCGCAGGACCTCATCGACCCGCGCTCGAAGATCGACGGGCAGCCGCCGAAGTTCGTGGAGTCGGCGCAGTTCTTCCTGGACCTGCCGGCCTTCGCCGAGGCGCTCGCCGGCTGGCTGCAGACCCGCGAGGGCTGGCGCCCGAACGTCCTGAAGTTCAGCCAGAACCTGATCGACGACCTCAAGCCGCGGGCCATCTCCCGCGACCTCGACTGGGGCGTGCCGATCCCGCTGCCGGGTTGGGAGGACCGCGACGACAAGCGGCTGTACGTCTGGTTCGACGCCGTCATCGGCTACCTGTCGGCGAGCATCGAGTGGGCCCGGCGCACCGGCGACCCGGAGGCCTGGCGGGCGTTCTGGCAGAACCCCGAGGCCACGTCCTTCTACTTCATGGGCAAGGACAACGTCGTCTTCCACTCGGTCATCTGGCCGGCCATCCTGCTCGGCGCCTCCGGCAAGCCCCACGGGGACGCCGGCGCGCACGGCGAGCTGGACCTGCCCTCCGAGGTGGTGTCGTCGGAGTACCTGACGATGGAGGGGCGCAAGTTCTCCTCCAGCCGCTCGGTGGTCATCTACGTCCGGGACGTCCTCGAGCGGTACGGCCCGGACGCGTTGCGCTACTACCTGGCGGCGGCCGGCCCGGAGTCGAGCGACACCGACTTCACCTGGGAGCAGTTCGTCACCCGCAACAACACCGAGCTGGTCGCGGGCTGGGGCAACCTCGTGAACCGCACCCTGTCGCTGGTGGCCAAGAACATCGGGGCGATCCCGCCGGCCGGCGACCTGACCACCGCCGAGGACAAGGTGGTGCTGGAGGCCTCCAAGGCGGCCTTCGACACCGTGGGCGGCCTGCTCGGCCGCAACCAGCAGAAGGCGGCGCTGCACGAGACGATGCGGGTCGTCGGCGACGCCAACAAGTACCTGTCCGACCAGGCCCCGTGGAAGCTCAAGGACGACCCGGACCGGCGGGCGACGGTGCTGCACGTGGCGCTGCAGCTCATCGACGACGCCAAGACCCTGCTGACGCCGTTCCTGCCGCACAGCTCGCAGGCCGTGTACGCGATGCTCGGCGGGCAGGGCGTCTGGTCCGGGCTGCCCGAGCTGGTCGAGGTCGAGGACCTCGACGGGGGACCGGCGTACCCGGTGCTGATGGGTGACTACGCCGGAGCGGAGGCGGTCTGGCAGTCGCGGCCGATCACCCCCGGCGTCGAGATCGGCCCGCCGACGCCGCTGTTCGCCAAACTCGACCCGTCGGTGGTCGAGGAGGAGCTCGCGCGCCTTGAGCAGGGGTAGCCGGGAGGGAGAGGCGCCGCCGGCTCCGGAGCCGCTGGCGGTCGCGGTGGCCGACAGCCACTGCCACCTCGACATCATGGGCGGGGACGTGCCGGGCCAGCTCGCGGCTGCCCGCGCCGTCGGCATCGACACCGTCGTGCAGATCGGCATCGACCTGCCCAGCAGCCGGCTGTCCGCGGAGCTGGCCGCCGCGCACGAGCCGGTGTGGGCGGCGGTCGCGCTGCACCCCAACGAGGCCGGCCGGGGGGCGGCGACCGCCGACGCGCTGGCCGAGATCGCCTCGCTGGCAAGGCTTCCGCAGGTCAAGGCGGTCGGCGAGACCGGGCTGGATCACTTCCGCACCGGGCCCGACGGGCAGGGCGCGCAGGAGGCGTCGTTCCGCGCCCACATCCAGATCGCGAAGGACACCGGCAAGGCGCTGGTCATCCACGACCGGGACGCGCACGATGACGTGCTGCGGGTGCTGGCCGAGGAGGGCGCGCCCGACCGGGTGGTGTTCCACTGCTATTCCGGTGACGCCGCGATGGCGCGGGTCTGCGCCGACGCCGGGTACTACCTGTCGTTCGCCGGGCCGGTGACCTTCAAGCCCAACGATGAGCTGCGGGCGGCGGCGGCGGTCTGCCCGGCCGACCGGCTGCTGGTCGAGACAGACGCGCCGTTCCTCACGCCGATGCCGTTCCGGGGGCGGCCGAACGCGCCGTACCTGATCCCGCTGACGGTCCGGGCGCTGGCGGCGACGCGTGGCGACGACGTCGACGAGCTGTGCCACGCGATCGCGGCCAACGGTCGCCGCGCCTTCGACTTCTGACCCCGTATCCCGGCCGGTCCAGTTTCGGACGCCGCCGAGGCTGATCTTGAGCGTTGCGGGCCAAAAGAGATCGGGCTCACACAACTGGCGCGCTCCACCTTCCTGACCTGCGGTTTTGGGTGCCGGGAGGCCCGGACGGGCGCCCGGTTCGTCCACATTCCGGGCGCCGGGGATTTGGCGAGTCGTACAGGCTCCCGTTACGTTCCTGAGACATCGCCGGGGTCGGGGAAGCCCACGGTGGTGCAGGGGGGGCCGGTCAGTTGACCGGCTCTTCGTCTGTGCCGCCTGCCCGTGCCCGGGAAGTTCGAGGTTCGGAGTCATGTGAGCGTCAGCTCCCTCGCCAAGCGTCCTGTGGCGCTGGGCCTCAGCCTGCTCGCCGTCACGGGTGGGCACGCCACCTACGAGGCCACCGCCAAGACGGTCGCCGTCACGGTCGACGGTCAGCAGCAGCAGGTCCGCAGCCACGCGGGCACCGTCCGTGCGGTGCTGAAGGCGGGCAACCTGGCCGCCGGCGCGCACGACCTGCTGGCTCCCGCGCTCGACACCCAGGTCAAGGACGGCAGCACCATCGTGCTGCGCAGGGGGCGCCAGATGGCGCTGACGGTCGACGGCGCCCAGCGCACCGTGTGGGTCACCGCGATGTCGGTCGACGAGGCGCTCGGCCAGATCGGGCTGCGCGCCGCCGGCGCGAAGCTCTCGGCCGACCGCTCCCGGGCCATCCCGCTCAAGGGCTTCTCGCTGGACGTCCGCACTCGCAAGGACGTCCAGGTCCTGGACGCCGGCAGGGTCCGCCGGCACGCCACCAACGCGCTGCAGGTCAGCGAGGTGCTCGCCGAGCTCAAGCTCAGGGTGCGCGCGCAGGACCAGGTCTCGGTCGCGCAGACCGCGGCCGTCAAGGACGGCATGGTCGTGCGCATCACCCGCATCGACGGCCGGCACGTCGGCGAGGACGTCGCGATCCCGTTCGCGGTCGAGCGGCGCCCGGACAGCTCGATGTTCCAGGGCGTGACCAAGGTCCTGCGGGCCGGCCGGGTCGGCGTCCTGCACCGCACCTACGCGCTGAAGTACGTCAACGGCAAGCTGTCGTCCAAGCGGCTCGCGACCCACTCGGTCCGCACCGCCGCCCCGATCACCAAGATCGTCGCGTACGGCACGAAGGCCCGTCCGCGCAGCGTCAACGGCGCCGACGGCCTCAACTGGGACGCGCTGGCCCGCTGCGAGTCCGGCGGCAACGCGCGCGCCGTCTCCAGCAACGGCAAGTACCGCGGGCTCTACCAGTTCATGACCAGCACCTGGCGCGGCGTGGGTGGCAGCGGCGACCCGATCGACGCCTCCGCGGGCGAGCAGACCTACCGCGCCAAGCTGCTCTACCAGCGCTCCGGTCGCAGCCCGTGGCCGCACTGCGGCAAGTACCTGTAGGTCCGCCACCCGTGAAGAGCACCTAGGTGCTGCTGACCGCTCCGGATGTACGGCGGCTGGCCGCCGCACTGGACCTGCGCCCGACCAAGCAACTCGGGCAGAACTTCGTCATCGATCCCAACACCGTCCGGCGCCTGGTGCGCACGGCCGGTGTCGGGATCGACGACGTCGTGGTCGAGGTCGGCCCCGGGCTGGGCTCGCTCACCCTCGGGCTGCTGCCCGAGGTGGCGCGCGTCGTCGCCGTCGAGATCGACCCAGCGCTGGCCCACCAGCTGCCGCTCACGGTGGCCGAGCGGGCGCCGGAGCTGGCGGACCGGCTGGAGGTGGTCCTGCAGGACGCGCTGCTGCTCGAGGACCTGCCGGGCCCTGCGCCGACGGCCTTCGTCGCCAACCTGCCCTACAACGTCGCCGTCCCCGTGCTGCTGCGGCTGCTCGAGCGGCTGCCCTCGCTGCAGAAGGGCCTGGTCATGGTCCAGGCCGAGGTGGCCGACCGGCTCGCGGCGCCACCCGGCTCCAAGACGTACGGCGTGCCGTCGGTGAAGGCGGCCTGGTACGCCGAGGTGGCCAAGGCCGGCACCATCGGGCGCAACGTGTTCTGGCCGGCCCCCAACGTCGACAGCGGGCTGGTGGCGTTCACCCGCCGCAAGCCACCGGCCGCCGACCGGCTGGCGACCTTCGCAGTCATCGACGCGGCGTTCGCCCAGCGCCGCAAGACCCTGCGGGCCGCCCTCGCCGGCTGGGCGGGCTCGCCGGCGGCGGCGGAGGAGCGGCTGCGGGCGGCCGGGATCGACCCGTCGGCGCGCGGTGAGGTGCTCGCCGTCGGGGACTTCGCCCGGCTGGCCGCGACGTAGGCTGAGCCGGCACGTTCGTAACTGTGAGCGACAACACGACCACAGAGTGTCAAGTTTCTCCCGGTTCGTCCCGATTTTCGGGACATGCGTCTCTCCCCCCGAAGCCGTTCCGGCAGCTCCCGTCTCCGCCTGGTCCTGTCCGCGCTGGTCGCCCTCGGCACCGGTGCGGCGCTCCTGGCCCCGGCCCCCGCGCAGGCCGCCACCAGCGGCTTCGTCACCCGGTCCGGCGGTGAGCTGAAGCTCAACGGCGCGCCGTACACCTTCAGCGGCCTCAACGCCTACTCCGCCACCACGGTGTGGGGGACCAACGCGGGCTGTGGCCCGATGATGTCCACCGCGCAGCTCGACGCCATGTTCGCGGGCCTCAAGCCCAACAGCGTGGTGCGCATCTGGGCCTTTCAGGAGCTCGTCACCCACCAGAAGACCCGCAAGCGCGACTGGAGCCCGCTCGACCGGGTGCTGAGCTCCGCCCGCGCGCACAACCAGCGCGTGATCCCGTCGCTCGCCAACCACTGGGGCGACTGCGACGACGCCATCCGGCACACCAAGGCCTGGTACGACGGCGGCTACAAGCAGGTCGTCCGCAACCAGCCGCAGTCGTACTGGAACTACGTGCAGGCCATCGCCAAGCGCTACCGCAACGACCCGACCATCGCCATGTGGGAGCTCATCAACGAGCCCGAGACGCCGACCGACACGTCCGGCAGCTGCAAGGACGAGCACGCGTCCGCGGTGACCCTGCGGACGTTCTTCGACACCGTCGGGGCGCGCGTGAAGGCGGCGGCGCCGTCGCACCTGATCGAGTCCGGCGTCGTCGGCGACGGGCAGTGCGGCGCGTCCGGCGGCGACTACTCCTACGTCCACGCCTCCCCGCAGATCGACGTCGGCTCGTTCCACGACTACGGCAACGACAGCGTCCAGATCCCGGGCGACAAGTGGAACGGCATGCAGACCCGCCTCGACCAGCTCAAGGCCCTCGGCAAGCCGATGATCACCGGTGAGGTCGGCATCAAGGCGTCCGACACCGCCGGGGGCTGCAAGACCACCCTCGCCGGCCGGGCGTCGTTGCTGCAGCGCAAGCGGGACGGCCAGTCCGCTCGTGGCGTCAAGGGCTTCCTCGTCTGGAACTACATGCCGACCAACGACGGCAGCTGCAACTACGAGACCGTGACGGCCGGCGACCCGGTGCTGAGCCGGATGCTCAACAACTAGCCGCCGCTGGCCCGCCCTGACCCGCGGCGCCTCGTCGCGTCCGCAGGATTGGTCGCCACGTAGGCTGGGGGCTCCGCCTCACGAGGAGCCTGCCCTGCCTGTCCGAAATCCGGTCGACTCGGTGACCGTGCGGGCTCCGGCCAAGGTCAACCTCCACCTGTCGGTCGGCCCGCTGCGCGCCGACGGCTTCCACGACCTCACCACCGTCTTCCACGCCATCAGCCTGTGCGACGAGGTGACGGTGACCCGCGCCCCCGGCCTGACGATCCGGGTCCAGGGTGAGAGCGCCGCCGAGGTGCCCACCGACCACAGCAACCTGGCGGCCCGGGCAGTGCTCGCGCTCGCCGACCGCACCGGTGTGGACCCCGACGTCGAGGTCCTCGTGCACAAGGGCATCCCGGTGGCCGGCGGCTGCGCGGGTGGGTCGGCCGACGCGGCCGCCACCCTGGTCGCCTGCGACGCGCTGTGGGGGCTGGGGCTGGGCCGGGACGAGCTGGCCGAGATCGGCGCCGAGCTCGGCAGCGACGTGCCCTTCAGCCTGCACGGCGGCACCGCGCTGGGGACCGGCCGGGGGGAGCGGCTCACCCCCGTCCTCGGGGCCGGCCAGTACGCCTGGGTGCTGGCCCTCGCCGACGTGGGCTTGTCGACCCCGGACGTCTACCGCGAGCTCGACCGGCAGCGCGAGAGCGGTCCGGTCGCGGTCGCGAGCGACCCGTCGGAGGTGCTGGCCGCGCTGCGGCTCGGGACGCCCGAGGCGCTCGGCCGGGCGCTCTCGAACGATCTGCAGCCGGCCGCCATGGCGATGAAGCCCGCGCTGCGCAAGGTCCTCGACAGCGGTGACGAGCTCGGGGCGCTCGGGGGCGTGGTGAGCGGGTCCGGGCCGACCGTGGCGTTCCTCGCCCGCGACGACGGCCACGCGACCGCGCTCGCCGCCGCGCTGTCCGGGCACGGGGTCTGCCGCACCGTCCGGGTCGCCGACGGGCCGGTGCCCGGTGCCCGCGTCATCAGGACGCTCTGATGGCCACCAACCTGATCAACCTCGAGAACGTGACCGTCGCGCACGGCACCAAGCTGCTGCTCGACAACGTCTCGCTCGGCGTCTCCGACAACGACCGCATCGGCGTGGTCGGCCGCAACGGCGGTGGCAAGACCACACTGCTCAAGACCCTGGTCAAGACCGAGGAGCCGCACTCCGGCCGCGTCACGCACGCCGGTGGCCTGCGGATCGGCGTGCTGACCCAGGACGTCCGGATCGACGTGAGGCTGACGGCGCACCAGGCGATCCTCGGCGACACCGCCGAGCACACCTGGGCCGGCGACGCCAAGGTCCGCGCGGTCCTCGACGGCCTGGGCCTGCACGAGGTCGGCCTCGACTCCGTCGTCGACAGCATGTCCGGTGGCGAGCGGCGCCGCGTCGCCCTGGCCGCGCTGCTGATCGGCGAGTGGGACCTGATCGTCCTGGACGAGCCGACCAACCACCTCGATGTCGAGGGCGTCGCGTGGCTCGCGAACTTCCTGAAGAACCGCCGCGGCGCGCACCTGGTCGTCACGCACGACCGGTGGTTCCTCGACGAGGTCAACGAGAGCACCTGGGAGGTCCACGACGGCCTCGTCGACGCCTACGACGGCGGCTACTCGGCGTACGTCCTGGCCCGCGCGGAGCGCGACCGGATGGCGGGCACCGCGGAGCAGAAGCGCCTGCAGCTGGTCAAGAAGGAGCTGGCCTGGCTGCGTCGTGGCCCGCCCGCCCGGACCAGCAAGCCCAAGTTCCGGATCGACGCGGCCAATGCCCTCATCGCCGACGAGCCCCCGGCCCGCGACGAGATCGCCCTGCAGCGGTTTGCGACGGCGCGCCTGGGCAAGCAGGTCTTCGACGTCGAGGACCTCACGCTGCGCTTCGGTGACCGCGTGCTCTTCGACCACGTCACGTGGCGGGTCGGTCCCGGCGACCGGATCGGCATCGTCGGCGTCAACGGTGCCGGCAAGTCGACGCTGCTCAAGATGCTGATGGACCAGGTCCATCCGGAGTCCGGTGTCGTCAAGGTCGGGCAGACCGTCAAGGTCGCCTACCTGTCGCAGGAGGTCGCCGAGCTCGACCCGATGCTGCGCGTCCTGGAGGCCGTCGAGCAGGTGGCCAAGCAGGTCGACCTCGGCGGCAAGCCGGTCGGCGCCTCGTCGCTGTGCGACCGGTTCGGCTTCACGGGCAACGCCCAGTGGACCCGCGTCGGCGACCTGTCCGGCGGGGAGCGCCGCCGGCTGCAGCTGCTGCGTCTGCTCATGGGCGAGCCCAACGTGCTGCTGCTGGACGAGCCGACCAACGACCTCGACATCGACACCCTCAACGCCCTCGAGGACGTCCTCGACGGCTGGCCGGGCACGCTGCTGGTCGTCAGCCACGACCGGTACTTCCTGGAGCGCACCACGACCGTCACGTCCTCCCTCATGGGTGACGGGACGATCAAGGCGCTGCCCGGTGGCGTGGACGAGTACCTCGAGAAGCGCGTCCGTCGTGCGCCGGCGGCTGCGGCGGCGCAGGACAAGCCGAAGGGCGACAGCCGGGCCGCCAAGAAGGAGCTCCAGAAGCTGGAGCGGCAGCTGGTCACCCTCGACAAGCGCGAGGGCGAGCTGCACGCCGCCATGGCGGCGCAGGCCGCTGACCACGGGGCGGTCACGCGGCTCAACACCGAGCTGCACGAGGTCCGGGCGCAGAAGGAGTTCGTCGAGCAGTCCTGGCTGGAGCTCAGCGAGCAGGTCTGAGCGCCGCCAGGTCGGTGGGCACCCGGGTCGTCGACCGGCCCAGTCCCCGCAGCACGTCGGCGAGGTGGACCGCGTCGCGCAGGGCGGCCCCGGTCGGGTCGTTGTTGGTGTAGGCGTACACGTCCTCGTCGTCGTCCCAGGTCTCCGCCAGCCGCTCGGCCCACGGCCGGACGCCGTCGGGGCCGTAGTCCCAGCTCTCGCCGGGGCCGTGGTGCAGGCGCAGGTAGCCCCAGGTCGTGGTGCGCCACAGCGGCGTCACGGCCCGGCCGAAGGAGTCCGCCCACACCAGGGCGGCGCGCCGGCGTTCCAGCAGCTCGCGGGTCGAGGGGTCCCACCAGCTGTCGTGCCGCGGCTCGACCGCGACCCGGGTGCCGGCCGGGAAGCAGCCCAGGCAGCGGTCCAGCAGCCCGACATCGCGCTGCAGCGTCGGTGGCAGCTGGAGCAGCACAGCGCCCAGCTTGCGGCCCAGCCCGGCCACTCGGTCCATCAGCCGGGCCACCGGCTCCTCCGGGTCCCGCAACCGCTTGATGTGGCTCAGGAAGCGGCTGGCCTTCACGGTGATGACGTAGTCGTCCGGTGTCCGGGCCGCCCAGGCCTCGAAGACCTCGCGCTTGGGGAGCCGGTAGAAGGCGTTGTTGACCTCGACGGTGGCGAACACCTCGGCGTGCCGCTCCAGCCACAGCCGCTGCGGCACGTCGGGGTACAGCAGCGGCTTCCAGTCGGCGTACTGCCAGCCAGAGGTTCCGACGAGGACCGTCATGCCACCGGCCTACCCACCGTCAGCGGTCGGCTCCCACGACCTGGCGGAAGGCCTGCAGCAGGCAACCGACGCGCTGGCCCGGTGCGCACGGCGGTTGCGGCCGCGCCCGTCCGGTCAGCCGGTCGACAGCTTGGGCTTGTGCTCCAACCGCGACAGCCCGTTCCAGGCCAGGTTGACCAGGTGCGCCGCCACCTCGTCCCGCTTCGGCTTGCGGTGGTCCTGCCACCACTGCCCGGTCAGGGCCACCATGCCGACGAGCGCCTGCGAGTAGAGGCCGGCCAGCTTGGTCTCGAAGCCGCGGGCCTTGAACTCGCGGGCCAGGATGTACTCCACCTGGCTGGCCACGTCGCTGATGATCGTGGCGAAGCCGCCGCCGCGCTCCATGCCGACGGGGGACTCTCGCACCAGGATCCGGAAGCCGTCGCCGGACTCCTCGACGTAGGTCAGCAGCACCAGGCAGGCCTGCTCGAGCAGCTCTTTGGGGGACTCGCCCGACAGCGCCGCGGCGAAGTTGTCCATGAGCCGCTGGACCTCGCGGTCCACGACCACGGCGTACAGCCCTTCCTTGCCGCCGAAGTGCTCGTAGACGACCGGCTTGCTGACCCCGGCCCGGGAGGCGATCTCCTCGACCGCGGTGCCGTCGTACCCGCGTTCGGCGAACAGCGTGCGGCCGACGTCGAGGAGCTGCTCGCGGCGCTCCTTGCCCGTCATCCGGACGCGGGCGCGTCTCTCGTCGTCGGCCACGCGGTGAGACTAGGCCGCGCGGCGGGCGGCCAGGCGCTCCGGCTTGGGCCAGCGGACGTCCCACGCCCAGCCGAACCGCTCGAACAGCTGGATGAGCCGGGCGCTGCTGTCGACCTGCCCCGGGTCGACGCCGTGCCGGGCGCAGGTCGGGTCGGCGTGGTGCAGGTTGTGCCAGGACTCGCCCATGGAGATGACCGCGAGCCACCAGACGTTGACGGCCCGGTCCTTGGTCTTGAACGGCCGCTGGCCCCAGGTGTGGCAGATCGAGTTGATCGACCAGGTCACGTGGTGGAGCAGGCCGACGCGGAGCACCGACGCCCAGAAGAACGCGGTGAGGGCGCCGGTGACGCTCATCGTGAGCAGCCCGCCCAGCACCGCCGGCGCGAGCAGCGAGACGGCCACCCAGAGCGGGAACAGCCGCGAGACCTTGGCGATGTCCTTGTCGGCCAGCAGGTCGGGTGCGAACCGCTTCTGGTCGGTCTGCTCGGTGTCGAACAGCCACATCACGTGCGCGTGGAACAGGCCCTTCGACAGGCCCTTGAAGCCGCCGCCGTAGCGCCACGGCGAGTGCGGGTCGCCGTCCTCGTCGCTGAACGCGTGGTGCCGGCGGTGGTCGGCCACCCAGCGCGTCACCGGGCCCTGGATGGCCATGCTGCCGGCGATCGCCAGGGCGATGCGCAGCGGGCGCTTGGCCTTGAACGAGCCGTGCGTGAAGTAGCGGTGGAAGCCGACCGTGATGCCGTGCCCGGTGATCGCGTAGAAGACCACCGACAGCACCACATCGGTCCAGCTCAGGCCGTTGCCCCAGAGCACGAAACCGGCGGCGAACAGGGCCAGCAGCGGCACCGCGATGAAGATGGCGAGCGCCACCTGCTCCCACCTGGCCTTGAGCTCGGTGCTCGGGATCTGCTGCAGCGGACGCGAGTCGTCCCCGTCGTACTCGATGGTGGTGACGGGCGCGTCGAGCGTCTCGGTCATGCGAGGAGGTCCTGTCGCTGAAGAGGCCGGTGGCTACGGAAGCGTAACTTACGGCGCCGTAACGGTGGCCCAGGGTCTACCCGGGACCGCCGGGACGATGCGACGTACGGCGGTGCTGCTCCCCGTGCGTCATCGTTTGGGGTCCCGCCAGCGCCCCTAGAGGTGATGACGCAGCGGAGGCGACCGCCGCTTGCGTCATCGTGTGGGGCCCGCCGCCTCGCGCGCCAGTGATGACGCAGCGGAAGTCGCAGGATGCGGCAGACTGTGCCCGGTCACGGCAGCCGTGACGTCTTCCGCCTTGGTGTAACAGGCAGCACAGGACCTTTTGGTGGTCTCGGGTCCGGGTTCGAATCCTGGGGGCGGAGCTGCGACGGACGGTGGGCCGCGCCGCCCGACCTGCGTGCCGGCCGGCGCGGTCCGAGCGGTAGACTCGACGGCGCCGGGTGTTCCGGTACTTCCCCGCTCCACCGCCCGCCCGCGACCTCGCTGGGAGACTGCGTGCCGTCCGCGCGACCTGTCGCCGTGATCGTCCTGGCCGCAGGCGAGGGCACCCGGATGCGGAGCGCCACGCCCAAGGTCCTGCACCCGCTCGGTGGCCGCACCATGCTCGGCCACGTCCTGCACGCCGCCGAGGCCCTCTCGCCCGAGCACCTGGTCGTGGTCGTCGGGCACGGCCGCGAGCAGGTCACGGCCGCCCTGACCGGCAAGGCCCGGGCGGTCGTCCAGGAGACGCAGGACGGCACCGGGCACGCCGTACGGGTGGCGCTGGACACCCTGGAGCACGTCGAGGGGACCGTCCTGGTCGTCCCGGGCGACGCGCCGCTGCTCACCGCCGCCACGCTGCAGGGGCTCGTCGACGCCCACGAGCGCACGCAGGCGGCCACCACCTTGCTGACGGCCAAGGTCGCCGACCCGACCGGCTACGGCCGGGTGGTCCGCGACGCGACCGGGGTGCGGGCGATCGTCGAGCAGAAGGACGCCGACCCGCAGACGCTGCTCATCGACGAGGTCGGCACCAGCGTGTACGCCTTCGCCGCCGGCCCGCTGCGCGAGGCGCTCGGCAAGCTCACCACCGCCAACGCCCAGGGGGAGCAGTACCTCACCGACGTCGTCGGGCTGCACCGCGACGCCGGCCTCACCGTCGGTGCCCAGCTGGCCGACGACCCCGACGAGACCCGCGGCGCCAACGACCGGGTGCAGCTCGCCGAGCTCGCGCGGCTGCTCCGCGACCGGATCGTCGTGGCGCACATGCGGGCCGGCGTCGCCGTCCTGGACCCGCAGACCGTGTGGATCGACGCCGACGTGACGCTCGAGCCGGATGTCACGGTCGCCCCCAACAGCCAGCTGCACGGCCGCACGGTGGTGCGCCGCGGCGCGGTCATCGGGCCCGACACCACGCTCACCGACTGCGAGGTCGGCGCCGCCGCGACGGTGCTCAAGAGCCACGCCACCGGCGCCGTCATCGGCGAGCAGGCGACGGTCGGCCCGTTCACCTACCTGCGCCCCGGCACGGTGCTGGGGCCGCGCGCCAAGGCCGGGGCCTACGTCGAGGTGAAGAACGCCGAGGTCGGCGCCGACACCAAGCTGCCGCACCTGTCCTACGTCGGCGACGCCACGATCGGCGAGCGCAGCAACGTCGGCGCCGGGACGATCTTCGTGAACTACGACGGCCACGACAAACACCGCACCACCCTCGGCGACGACGTCCGGATCGGCAGCAACAACAGCCTGGTCGCACCGGTCACCGTCGCGGACGGCGCCTACACCGCGGCAGGCTCCGCGATCACCCAGGACGTCCCGGCCGGCGCGCTCGCCGTGGCCCGGGAGAAGCAGACGAACATCAACGGCTGGGTCGCCCGCAAGCGCCCCGGCAAGGGGGACGTACCCGCATGACCGGCCTCGAGATCGACAGCCGCAAGAACCTGATGCTGTTCACCGGCCGGGCAGCGCCCGAGCTGGCGGAGGAGGTCGGCAGGGAGCTCGGCGTCGAACCGGTGCCGACCGCCGCCTACGACTTCGCGAACGGCGAGATCTTCGTCCGCTTCGAGGAGTCGGTGCGCGGCTGCGACGCCTTCGTGATGCAGAGCCACGCGGCGCCCATCAACACCTGGGTGATGGAGCAGCTGCTCATGGTGGACGCCCTCAAGCGGGCCTCCGCCAAGCGCATCACGGTGGTCATGCCGTTCTACCCCTACGCCCGGCAGGACAAGAAGCACCGCGGCCGCGAGCCGATCAGCGCCCGCCTCATCGCCGACCTGTTCAAGACCGCCGGTGCCGATCGGCTGATGAGCGTCGACCTGCACACCGCGCAGATCCAGGGCTTCTTCGACGGTCCGGTCGACCACCTGTTCGCGCTGCCGCTGCTCGCCGACTACGTCGCCGCGAAGTACGACACCGCCAACATGACGATCGTCTCGCCGGACTCCGGGCGGGTCCGGGTGGCGGAGCGCTGGACCGACCGGATGGGCGGCTGCCCGCTGGCGTTCATTCACAAGACCCGCGACCCGATGGTCGCCAACGAGGTGGTCGCCAACCGGGTGGTCGGTGACGTCGCCGGCCGGGTCTGCGTCCTCGTCGACGACATGATCGACACCGGCGGCACCATCACCAAGGCCGCCGACGTCCTGTTCGACGCCGGGGCCGCCGACGTCATCGTCACCGCGACGCACGGCGTGCTGTCCGGCCCGGCGATGGACCGGCTGAAGAACTCCCGCGTCACCGAGACCATCATCACCAACACGCTCCCGGTACCGCAGGACCGCCGCTTCGACACCCTCACCGTGCTGTCCATCGCCCCGCTCATCGCACGGGCCATCAGCGAGGTCTTCGAGGACGGCTCGGTGACCTCGCTGTTCGACGGGCACGCCTAGCCACCCGCGCTCTCAGGGCGCGCCGGGCGTCCGCTAGACTCGGCGGCTGCGCCTTCCGCGCCCCCATGCCACGCAAGCCCAGTACTGCCTTCGAGGAGTTCCGCCGTGTCCGAGGTCCGCATCGTCGCCGAGCCGCGCACCGAGTTCGGCAAGGGCCCGGCCCGCCGGACTCGCCGGGCCGGCAAGGTGCCCGCCGTGCTCTATGGCCACGGCGACAAGCCGCGGCACTACAGCCTGCCGGGCCACGAGCTCATGCTCGCTCTCAAGCACGACGCGAACGCGCTGCTGGCGCTCCAGACCGAGGACGGCGAGCAGCTCGCCCTCCCCAAGGTCATCGTGCGTGACCCCATCAAGCGCACCCTCGAGCACGTCGACCTGGTCGCCGTCCGCCGCGGTGAGAAGGTCACCGTCGAGGTGCCGATCACGCTGACCGGCAACGCCGCTCCCGACGTCCTGGTCGACCAGCAGACGATGACGCTGACGGTCGAGGCCGACGCCACCAAGCTCCCCGACCACGTCGAGGTCAGCATCGAGGGCCTCCGGGCCGGCAGCCACGTGGCCGCCAAGGACGTCACGCTGCCGGCCGGCACCACGCTGGCGCAGGACCCCGAGCACGTCATCGTGCAGGGCCTGGGCACGCCGTCCGCCGCCGACGTCGAGGCCGAGCTGGACGCCGCCGCCGCCGAGCTCGCCCCCGAGGGCGAGGCGCCGGCCGAGGCCGCCGCGACCCCGGGCGAGGGCGACGAGGTCCCCGCGACCGAGGCCTAGTCCTCCACCCCGCACGAGGAGCACCGAACCGTGGCCGACGACCTGTTCCTGGTCGTCGGCCTCGGCAATCCGGGACCGGCGTACGCGGGCAACCGCCACAACGTGGGGTTCATGGTCGTCGACCTGCTCGCCGAGCGGATGGGCGGGCGCTTCAAGGCCCACAAGGGCCGCGCGGACACCGTCGAGGGGCGGCTCGCCGGTCGGCGCGTCGTGCTGGCCAAGCCCAAGTCGTACATGAACGAGTCGGGCGGCCCGGTGTCCAGCCTGCGCGACTTCTTCAAGGTCCCGGCCGAGCGGATCATCGTGGTCCACGACGAGCTGGACATCCCCTGGGCCACGCTGCGGCTCAAGCAGGGCGGCGGCGACAACGGGCACAACGGCCTCAAGTCGCTGACCAAGTCGCTCGGCTCCAAGGACTACCTGCGGGTCCGCTTCGGGATCGGCCGCCCGCCCGGTCGGCAGGACCCGGCCGACTTCGTGCTCAAGGACTTCGCCGCCACCGAGCGCAAGGAGCTGCCGTTCCACGTCGACCGGGCCGCGGACGCCGTCGAGGCGCTGGTGGGCGGCACCCTCGAGGCGGCGCAGAACACCTTCCACGTGGACGGCCCGGCCTAGGTCGGTGCTACGCCTCGCCGCCGGCCTGCCGGCGGGCGATGGCGGACTCGAGCTCGGAGTTGAAGCGGGTCAGCAGCCGCACCAGCTCGGTGCGGTCCTGCGCCGGCCAGTCGGCCAGCACCTCGCCCAGGACCTCGTTGCGCTGCTGCCGGGTGGTCTCGAAGGCCCGCAGGCCGCTCTCGGTCGCGCTGATCAGCGCCGCCCGGGCGTCGGCCGGGTCGGGCTGGCGCTGCACGAACCCGACATCCTCGAGCGAGCGCACCTGCCGGCTGACCACCGACAGGTCCACGCCCAGCAGCCCCGCCAGCGCGGTCGGCCGGACCGGGCCCTCGTCCACGATCCGCCACAGCGCCTGGTACGCCGGGCGGTCGAGGACGGTGAAGCCCGACGGTCCGTGCAGGCGGACCGGACGGGACAGGCGGCGCGCGAGCACGTTCAGCTGCTGCTCGAGCTCAGGGGCGGGCACGGCGGAAGCGTACGGCGCGGGCCCGGGCGGGTACCGGCGACGTAGGCTGGAGCAACGGGGTGCGAGCCCCGTCACGACCCCCCGGCTCTGGCCGTGCGGGGGCCCTTTCGCGTTGCCTGGAGCCTGACCTTGCCGCTCGCCGGACTGCTCGACCTCGTCCTCGCCGACCCGTCCCTGAAGCAGGTCCTCGACGCCGGGACCCAGAACCTCGACCTGACCGCGCCCCACGGCATGCGGCCGTTCGTGCTGGCCGCGCTCGCCGGCCGCGCCGGCCGGCCGGTGCTCGCCGTCACCGCCACCGGCCGGGAGGCCGAGGAGCTCGAGGCGGCGCTGGGGGCGCTGCACGACCCGCACCGGATCGCGCTCTACCCCAGCTGGGAGACCCTGCCGCACGAGCGGCTCAGCCCGCGCGCCGACACCGTCGGGCGCCGGCTCGCCGTGCTCCGCCGGCTCGCCCACCCGTCCACCGACGACCCCGCGACCGGGCCGCTGGACATCGTCATCGCGCCGGTCCGCTCGCTGCTGCAGCCGCAGGTCAAGGGCCTGGGCGACCTGGAGCCGGTGCAGCTGGTCCCCGGCCAGGAGGCGCCGCTGGAGGACGTGGTCCGCCGGCTCGTCGACATCTCCTACGCCCGGGTGGAGCTGGTCGAGAAGCGTGGGGAGTTCGCCGTGCGCGGCGGCATCCTCGACGTCTTCCCGCCCACCGAGGAGCACCCGCTGCGCGTCGAGTTCTGGGGCGACGAGGTGGAGGAGGTGCGGTCGTTCAAGGTGGCCGACCAGCGGTCGCTGGAGACGGTGGCGCACGGCCTCTGGGCGCCGCCCTGCCGCGAGCTGCTGCTCACCCCTGAGGTGCGGGAGCGGGCCAAGGCCCTCGCCGCGCAGCACCCGGAGCTCGCCGAGATCTGCACGAAGATCGCCGACGGCCACCCGGTCGAGGGCATGGAGGCGCTGGCCCCGGTGCTCACCGACGACCTGCAGCTGCTCGTCGACGAGCTGCCGCGTGGCACCGTCGTGGTGGTCTGCGACCCGGAGCGGGTGCGGACCCGCGCCCACGACCTGGTGCGGACCAGCCAGGAGTTCCTGGAAGCCTCCTGGGCGACCGCCGCGACCGGCGGCCAGGCGCCCGTGGACCTCGGCGCGGCGGCGTACAAGACCCTCGTCGAGGTGCGCGAGCACGCGGCCGCCTCCGGCCACCCGTGGTGGACCGTCACGCCGTTCACCAGCGACGCCGAGCTCGAGGACGACACCGTCGTGCTCGCCGCCCGGGCCCCGCAGGCCTACCGCGGCGAGACCGAGCGCAGCCTCGAGGACATCCGGCGCTGGCTCGCCGACCGCTGGACGGTCGTGCTCACCGCCGAGGGGCACGGGTCGGCGCAGCGCATGGTCGAGGTGCTCAAGAACGCCGACCTGCCCGCCCGGCTGGTCGATTCGATCGACGCGGCCCCCGAGCCCGGCGTGGTGCACGTCTCCACCGGCTGCCTCGACACCGGCCTGGTCAGCGACCTGCTGCAGACCGTCGTGCTCACCGAGGGTGACCTCACCGGCACCCGCGGCCCGGGTACCAAGGACATCTCCAAGCGGATGCCGTCGCGGCGCAAGAACGCGGTGGATCCCTTGCAGCTCAAGGCCGGTGATCCCGTCGTGCACGAGCAGCACGGGGTCGGGCGCTACCTCGAGATGGTGCAGCGCACCGTCGCCGGCGCCACCCGCGAGTACCTGATCCTGGAGTACGCCAAGGGCGACCGGCTGTTCGTCCCGACCGACCAGCTCGAGCACGTCACCCGGTACGTCGGCGGGGAGGCGCCCTCTCTCGACCGGCTCGGCGGCTCGGACTGGGCCTAGCGCAAGGGTCGGGCGAAGAAGGCGGTCCGCGAGATCGCCGCCGGCCTCATCCAGCTGTACGCCGCCCGTACCTCCGCCCCCGGCCACGCCTTCGGGCCCGACACCCCGTGGCAGCGCGAGCTCGAGGACGCCTTCCCCTACGTCGAGACCCCGGACCAGCTCGAGGCCATCGACGAGGTCAAGCAGGACATGGAGAAGGCCATCCCGATGGACCGGGTGATCTGCGGCGACGTCGGCTACGGCAAGACCGAGATCGCGGTGCGGGCGGCCTTCAAGGCGGTCCAGGACGGCAAGCAGGTGGCCGTCCTGGTGCCGACGACGCTGCTGGTGCAGCAGCACTACAACACCTTCCGCGACCGGTTCGCCCAGTTCCCCGTCACGGTGCGCGCGAGCAGCCGCTTCAACTCCGACAAGGAGCAGAAGGAGGTGCTCAGCGGCATCCAGGAGGGCTCGGTCGACGTCGTCATCGGCACCCACCGGCTGCTGTCGAAGTCGGTGCAGTTCAAGGACCTGGGGCTGGTCATCGTCGACGAGGAGCAGCGCTTCGGGGTCGAGCACAAGGAGTTCCTCAAGACCATGAGGACCGCCGTGGACGTGCTGACGATGTCCGCGACGCCGATCCCGCGCACCCTCGAGATGTCGCTGACCGGCATCCGGGAGATGTCGACGATCCTCACCCCGCCGGAGGAGCGGCACCCGGTGCTGACCTTCGTTGGCCCCTACGACGAGAAGCAGATCAGCGCCGCGATCCGCCGCGAGCTGATGCGCGAGGGCCAGGTGTTCTTCCTGCACAACCGGGTCGAGAGCATCGACCGCGCGGCCAAGCGGATCCGCGAGCTGGTGCCCGAGGCACGGGTCGCGGTCGGCCACGGGCAGATGAGCGAGGAGGCCCTCGAGCAGGTGATGGTGGGCTTCTGGGAGAAGCACTACGACGTGCTCGTCTGCACCACCATCGTCGAGAGCGGCCTGGACATCCCCAACGCGAACACCCTCATCGTGGAGCGGGCCGACGCCTTCGGGCTGTCCCAGCTGCACCAGATCCGCGGTCGCGTCGGCCGTGGTCGGGAACGGGCCTACGCCTACTTCACCTACCCGCCGGAGAAGCCGCTGACCGAGCTGGCCTACGACCGGCTGGCGACGATCGCGCAGAACACCGAGATCGGCGCCGGCATGGCGGTTGCCATGAAGGACCTCGAGATCCGCGGGGCCGGCAACCTGCTGGGCGGCGAGCAGAGCGGGCACATCGCCAGCGTCGGCTTCGACCTGTACATGCGGCTGGTCGGCGAGGCGGTGGCCGACTACAAGCGCGGCGGGGGGCTGCCCGGCGACCTCGACGAGGACACCGCGGACGTGCCGGACACCAAGGTGGACCTGCCGGTCGACGCGCACCTCCCGCACGACTACGTGCCGGGGGAGCGGCTGCGGCTCGCGGCCTACCGGCAGATCGCCGCCGCCCTCGACGACGCGGCGCTGGCCGCGGTCCGGGACGAGCTGAAGGACCGGTACGGGGCGCTGCCCGGCCCGGTCGAGAACCTGCTCGCGGTCGCGGCCTTCCGCAACACCGCCCGCTCGTTCGGCCTCACCGAGGTCTCGCTGCAGGGCAACCAGGTGCGCTTCGCGCCGATGAAGCTGCGCGAGTCGCAGGTGCTGCGGCTGCAGCGGCTGTACCCGAAGTCGATGGTGAAGCAGACCGTCGACACGGTGCTGGTCCCCAAGCCGATGACCAAGCAGTTCGGCGGCCAGCCGCTGCGTGACCTCGAGCTGCTGGCCTGGGCCCGCGGCCTGCTGGAGGCGGTCCTCGAGCCTGCCCCCGTCGCCGGCTGACGGCATCTGGCACCCTGGAACACGTCGTACCGGACAAGGAGACCCCTGCTCGTGACCCGCACCCCTCGCCTGCTCGCCGCCTGCGCGCTCGCCGCGCTCGTCCTCACGGGCTGCGGTGACGGCACGGTCCGCACCGGCGCGGCCGCCACCGTCGGCGACGACCGGATCACCACCTCACGGCTCGACGACGTCATCACCGCGGGGCTGGCCGACCCCGGCGCCCAGCAGGGCGTCGGCGCCGACCGGGCCGCCTTCGCGCGCTCGGTCCTCGGCCGCCTCATCCAGCACGAGGTGCTCGCGGCCGCCGCCAAGGCGCAGGGCGTCAGCATCACGGGCGCCGACAAGGACCAGGCGCGGGCGGCCATCGCCGCCCAGCTCGGCGGCGAGGACCAGCTCGTGTCGCAGGCCACCAAGTCGGGCTTCTCGACCGACGAGCTGAACCGGGCGATCGCCGACAGCGCGCTGCGGGACGCCCTCGGCGACCGGCTCACGGCCGCCATCGACATCCCCGAGACCGCGCTCCGCGCCGCCTACGCGCAGGGCCTCGCCGAGTTCGACCGGGTCCACTCGGCCCACATCCTGGTCCCCAGCAAGGCGCTCGCGCAGAGCCTGCTCAGCCAGGCGAAGGCCGACCCGACGCGGTTCGCGGCGCTCGCGGCGAAGTACTCCACCGACACCGGCAGCAAGGACAGCGGCGGTGACCTCGGCTTCCAGGGCCGCGGTGCGCTCGAGAAGCCGTTCGAGACGGCCATCTTCGGCGCCAAGCCGGGCAGCTTCGTCATCGCCCAGACCCGCTACGGCTTCCACGTCATCCGGGTCATCGAGCGCCGGACCACCAGCTTCGCCGAGGCCACCACGCAGCTGCGGCGCAGTCTGCTCGGCCAGCAGCGCCAGGACGCCGTGAACAAGCTCCTGCTCGACACCGGCAAGAAGCTCGGCGTGCACGTCAACCCGCGCTTCGGCACCTGGGACGCGGCGACCGAGACGGTCCTGGCCCGGGTCGAGTGTCCCGACTCCGCGTTCAGCTCGCCCAGCCCGCGCGCCGTCAGCGCCGACGCCGCCGCGCCGGCCCCGACCGCCTCGCCCGCCTGCCCCTAGCGATGGCGCGGGTCACCGTCGTCGCCTGCTCGCCCCGCACGCCGCCGGGCGTGCTGTCCTGGCCCGCCTGGCAGGCCCTGCAGGCCGGCCGGGTGCTGGTCGGCGACCCGGAGCACCCGCAGCTCCCGCACCTCACCGCGGCCGGCATCGCGTTCACCGTGGCGACGCAGGACGCGCTGCTGGGGCAGGACGACGACGTCGTGTGGCTGTCCACCGCGGGCGACGACGTGGTGCGGTCGCTGCACGCCGCGGGCGCGCCGATCGAGGTGGTCTACGGCTCCTACGACCCGCCCGGCGCCCGGCTGCTGGACGTGGTGGCCGTGATGGACCGGCTGCGGTCGGCGGGCGGCTGCCCGTGGGACGCCGAGCAGACGCACACCTCGCTGATGCCCTACCTCATCGAGGAGGCCTACGAGACCTACGAGGCGCTGGAGACCGGCGACCGTGAGCACCTGCGCGAGGAGCTCGGCGACCTGCTGCTGCAGATCGTCTTCCACGCCCGGATCGCCAGCGAGTCCGGCTGGGACATCGACGACGTCGCGGGCGGCCTGGTCGACAAGCTGGTACGGCGCCACCCGCACGTGTTCGCCGGTGCCCCCGCCGACGACCTGGAGGGCTCCTGGGAGGCCCTCAAGGCGGTGGAGAAGGGCCGCACCTCGGTGACCGAGGGCATCCCGCTCGGCCAGCCCGCGCTGTCGCTGGCCGCCAAGCTGCAGCGGCGCGCGGCCACGCTCGGGGTGCCGTTCGTCCCCGCCGACGGCCTCGGCGGCGAGCTCTGGGAGCTGGTGGCGCGCTGCCAGGCCGCCGGCCTCGACCCGGAGGTCGAGCTGCGCGCCGTG
>JAOPVD010000256.1 GCA_025966295.1 Frankiales bacterium
CGTCACCGCACCACCGAAAGGACTCACGGATGTTGCGCCTGCTGGGACGGCGGCTGCTTGTCGGTATCGTCGTGGTGTTTCTCGTGGCGACCGCGGTCTTCATCGCCACCCGGGTCGTCAGCAACCCGGAGAAGACGTTCCTGCCCATCGATGCCTCACCCGAGCAGCGGGTGCAGATCCGGAGCAACCTGGGTCTGGACCGGTCGGTGTTCATCCAGTACCTGAGCTACCTCGGCGACCTGGTGCGGCTCGACCTCGGGACGTCGTACTGGCAGCCCGGCAAGACCACGGTCTCGATCATCATGACCCGGCTGCCGAACACGTTGCTGCTCAACTCCGCCGCGATCGTGCTGGCGCTGCTCATCGCCATCCCGCTGGGCATCATCGCGGCCCTCAGGCCGGGCTCGCGCCTGGACCGGTCGGCCGTCACAGTCAGCCTGATCGGGCTCAGCGCGCCGCAGTTCTGGCTGGCCTTCATGCTGGTGCTCCTGCTCGGCGTGAAGCTGCAGTGGTTCCCGACGTCCGGGTTCACCTCGGCCCAGTCGCTGCTGCTGCCGGCCCTGGCGCTGGCCCTGCCCGCCGCCGGGAAGATCACGCAGCTGACCCGCTCCAGCATGATCGACGAGATGGACCGGCCGTACATGCTGACGGCGGAGGCGAAGGGCTTCGGGGCCATCTACCGGGTGGTCCGGCACGGGCTCCGCAACGTCACGGTGCCGGTCCTGACGCAGGCCAGCTTCGAGTACGCCCGGATGCTCGCCGGCTTCACCGTCGTCGTGGAGAGCATCTTCGCCTGGCCCGGAGTGGGCCTGCTCATCGTGCAGGCCCTCGAGCAGCAGGACCTCATCCTCGTGCAGGCGATCGCGGTCGTGGTCGCCGCGATGATCGTGCTGCTCAACACGCTGACTGACCTGCTCTACACCCGGATCGACCCGCGGATCGAGGCGACCTGATGGCAGACCTGCTCCTGGCCAGCCCCGACCTGCCGGCTGCGGCGCCGCCGCCGCGGAGCCGGCGCGGCGGTGCCTTCTTCCGCGAGCTCAGGCGGTCGGGCACGGCGCTGTTCGGCCTGATCATCATCGTGGTCATCGTGGGCAGCGCCTTGTTCGCCCCGCTGATCGCGCCGCACGACCCCACCATGCAGTCGCTCACGGACCGGCTGCAGCCACCGCTGCTGTTCGGCGGCACCGCCGAACACCCGCTCGGCACCGACCAGCTCGGCCGCGACCTGCTCAGCCGGCTGCTCTACGGCGCCCGGGTCTCGCTGGGCATCGCGGCCAGCGTGGTGGCCATCGCCGGATGCATCGGCATCGGGCTGGGCCTGGTCGCCGGCTACTTCGGCAAGTGGATCGACACCGTCATCATGCGGGCCGCCGACATGCAGCTGGCCTTCCCCGGCATCCTGCTGGACGTCGTCATCCTGTACGCCCTGGGCCCGAGCGCCAAGCTGCTCATCATCGTGCTGGCCCTGAACGGCTGGATGATCTACGCCCGCATCACCCGCAGCCTGGTGCTGCCGCTGCGGCACGCGGAGTACATCGAGGCCGCGGAGATCGCCGGGGCCCGGCCGCTGCGGGTGATGGGCCGGCACATCCTGCCCAACCTGGCGTCGCCCCTGATGACGCTGATCGTGCTGGAGTTCGCGCGCATCATCCTGGCCGAGGCGGCGCTGTCCTTCCTCGGCTACGGCATCCAGCCGCCGAACTCCTCCTGGGGGCTCATCGTCGCCCAGGGCCAGGACTACCTCGACACCGCCTGGTGGCTGGTGACTCTGCCGGGAGCGATCATCTGCATCACCGTGCTGAGCACCAACCTGTTCGCCAGCTGGCTCCGGATCTACACCGACCCAAGGCAACGGGAGAAGCAGTTGAGTCGTCAGCTCGATGCCCTGATGGTGAGCAAGCCGTGAACGAGCGGCTGTTGGAGCTCACCGACCTCCAGGTCGCGTTCCCCTCGGCGCGCGGGCCGGTGCTGGGGGTGAAAAGCGTGACCATGCACGTCGGTGAGCGGGAGCGGCTCGGCGTCGTCGGCGAGTCCGGCTCCGGCAAGAGCGTCACCGCACTGGCCATCCTGGGCCTGGTGCAGTCGCCCGGCCGGATCGTGGGCGGCTCGGTGAAGTTCCGCGGGAAGGACATGCTCGACCCGTCCGTGGCCCGCAAGGTCCGGGGCCGCGAGATCGCCATGATCTTCCAGGACCCGATGGTGTCGCTGAACCCGTTGATGACGGTGGAGCGGCAGATCACCGAGGTGCTGCGCCGGCGGGCGGACATGAGCAAGGACGCGGCCAAGGCCCGCGCGCTGGAGCTGCTCGAGCTGGTCGGCATCCCCGCCCCGGCCGAGCGCCTCAAGCAGTACCCGCACGAGTTCTCGGGGGGCATGCGGCAGCGCGTGATGATCGCGATCGCGCTGGCCGCCGGACCCGACCTGCTGGTCGCCGACGAGCCCACGACCGCCCTCGACGTCACCATCCAGGCGCAGATCCTGGAGCTGCTCCGCCGGCTCTCGGACGAGCTCGGCCTGGCGGTCATGATGATCACGCACGACCTCGGCGTGGTGGCGGAGTTCTGCGACCGCGTCCAGGTGATGTACGCCGGTCGCGTGGTCGAGCGGTCGTCGGTGGAGGACCTGTTCGGTGCGCCGCTGCACCCGTACAGCAAGGGCCTGATCGCGTCCTCGCCGCGGGTCGACGTGCTCCAGCAGGAGCTGACGTCGATCGCGGGGGACCCGCCGGCCCACGCCGACGCGGTCGCGGGCTGCCCGTTCAGCCCCCGCTGCCCGGAGGTGATGGACCGCTGCCGGACATCGGAACCGCCGTTGCTCCAGATCACACCGCGACGCTGGGTGGCCTGCTGGCGCCGCCAGGAGCAGGAGGTGGCGTCGTGAGCCGGGCAGCGCTGTCCGAGCAGGAGGCAGCCGACCGCACCGAGTCGGTGCTGGTGCGTGCTCGGGGCCTCAAGGTCGAGTACCCGGTCCGCGGCGGTGGTCGCAAGCACCGCGGGCGCACGGTCAGCGCGGTGGCCGGTGTCGACCTCGAGATCGGCGAGGGCGAGACCGTCGGACTGGTCGGCGAGTCCGGCTGCGGCAAGACCACGCTGGGCCGGGCCCTCATCGGCCGGGTGCCGCTCACCGGCGGCACGATCGAGTTCGACGGCAAGGACATCACGAACGCCTCCCGCAAGCAGTGGCGGGAGCTGAACCGCGACATCCAGTTCGTCTTCCAGGACCCGTACGCCTCGCTCAACCCGCGGCGTACCGTCGGCCAGACCATCGCCGAGCCGCTGCAGACGCACGGGATCGCGAGCGGCAAGGAGCTGCAGGCCCGGGTCACCGAGCTGCTCGACATGGTGCGGCTGCCGCAGAGCGCCGCCGCCCGCTACCCCTACGCGTTCTCGGGCGGGCAGCGGCAGCGCATCGTCATCGCGCGGGCGCTGGCGCTGCAGCCCCGCTTCATCGTCGCCGACGAACCGGTGTCCGCCCTGGACGTGTCGATCCAGGCGCAGGTGATCGGGCTGCTCGAGGACCTGCAGCGCGACCTCGGTCTGTCGTCGCTGTTCATCGCGCACAACCTCGCCGCCGTCCGGCACATCGCGGACCGGGTCGCGGTGATGTACCTCGGCCGGGTGGTGGAGCTCGCCACCAGCGCCAGCCTGTACAGCGCACCGCGGCACCCGTACACCCAGGCGCTGCTGAGCGCCGCGCCGATCCCGGACCCGTCCGTGCAGCGGCCGGGCCGGATCATCCTGGCGGGCGACCCGCCGAGTCCGGTGGACCCGCCCGCCGGCTGCCGCTTCCACACCCGCTGCCCGCTCGCCGTCGACCGCTGCCGCACCGAGGTGCCGCCGCTGGCCACGATCGCCGAGGGGCACCAGGTGGCGTGCTGGGTGGCGCACGCGCAGGCCACCATCCCCGTCCCGGCGGTGCCGCCGAAGACGGTGCACGGGGTGCCGGCATGACGGAGGCGCTGTTCATCCACGGCAAGCCGCGGACGGGTTCCGGGGAACTGCTGGAGCTGCGCTCGCGCCGCGACGGGTCGCTGCTGGCCAGCATGGCCGGCGCGACCGCGGCCGACGTGGCCGACGCCTACACCTCCGCGGTGGCGGCGCAGGACGAGTGGGCCGCGCGCCCGCCCGGCGGCC
>JAOPVD010000306.1 GCA_025966295.1 Frankiales bacterium
CGCCGCGAGCACGCCGCTCCAGACCGTGGTGGTGACCGGCTTCGGCGACGCCGCCGCCGCCGTGCGCGCGGCCGGCGGCGAGGTGCTGGACCGGCTGCCGCTGGTCGGCGGCATCAGCGCCCGGTTGCCGGAGGGGGCCGCTCTGGGCTCCTCCTGGACGGTCGTCCCCGACCGGCCGATGAAGGTCTCGGGCAGCACCAGCAGCAACGGGCCCGCCAGCACCGTGCGCGCGACCCTCGGGCTCGGCGCCCCGCGCGGTGAGGGCGCCGGCACCACCATCGCCGTGGTCGACACCGGCGTGGCCGACGTCGCGGACCTGGCCGGGCGCCTGACCCACGTCGACGTCACCGGCGCCGGGGTGGGTGACGGCTACGGCCACGGCACCTTCGTGGCCGGCCTGGCCGCCGGTGACGGCCGCTCCTCCGGCGGCGCGTACGCCGGTGTGGCCCCCGGCGCCAACGTCCTCGACGTGCGCGTCGCCGACGACGAGGGCACCTCCAGCCTGACCCTGGTCCTCAAGGGCCTGCAGGCCGTCGCGGCGCACCCCGAGGTCGACGTCCTCAACCTGTCGCTGTCGTCCGGGAGCCCGCTCCCCTACCAGCTCGACCCGCTCACCGTTGCCCTCGAGACCCTGTGGCGCAAGGGCATCACGGTCGTCGTGCCGGCCGGCAACGACGGCGCGGACGGCAAGGGCAGCATCACCAGCCCCGGCACCGACCCGGTCCTGCTGACCGTCGGCGGGCTGGAGGAGAACGGCACCAGCAAGCACCGCGACGACACCGTGCCCGCCTGGTCCTCCCAGGGCCCGGCCCCGCAGGGCGTCGCCAAGCCCGACCTGGTCGCCCCCGGTTCCCACGTCGTCAGCACCGCCGCGGTCGGCTCGGTCGTCTGGGAGGGCAACCCGAGCTCGCAGGTCGGCAGCGCCTACATGTTGGGCTCCGGCACGTCGTTCTCCACGGCCGTGATGTCCGGCGCCGCCGCGGTGCTGCTCCAGGGTCGCCCGACGCTGTCCCCGGACCAGGTCAAGGCGCTGGCCACCGGCACGGCGTACGAGATCGACGGCAAGAAGCACGAGGCGGGCGCCGGCGGCCTGGACCTGGCGGAGGCGCTCGACGCCCGCACCCCGCGCGTCCGGACCGTCACGACCACCATCCCGGGCTCCGATGACGCCTGGGCCGCCCTGGCCGAGGCCCTCATCGCCGGCGACCTCAAGGCGGCCGCCAGCTCCTGGGCCACGATGAGCCCCGAGGTCCGGCGCTGGGTGTCCCGGCAGTGGGACGCGCTCGACAAGGACACCCAGGACTGGGCTGCTCGGCACTGGGTCGGCGGCGAGGAGTGGGCCGCCCGGCACTGGGCGGCGCGGCACTGGGTCGCCCGGCACTGGGCCGCCAGCGACTGGAGCGCCGAGCAGTGGGCGGCGCGGCACTGGGTCGCCCGGCACTGGACCGGCGACTGGGTGGTCGACGACTGGAGTGCCCGACACTGGACCGCCCGGCACTGGACGGCCCGGCACTGGGCCACCACCGACTGGAGCTAGTAAGGAACCCGCCGGTGTCCTCCTCGATCCCCCCGCGAGGAGGACACCGGCCCCCGTAGCGAGCTGAGAGGACCGTCGGTGGGCAGGCTGGGACGCCTCGTGGGAATCGTGGTGGCGTGCGGCCTGCTCCTGCAGGCCCTCGCGCTGCTGCTGGTCCACCACGCCCCGGCCGTGGCCCCGCTCGCCTCCCACGCCGGCCTCGGGTGGGCCAGCGGCTGGCACATCACCGCCATCTGCTTCGTGCTCACCTTCGCCAGCGACTGGGTCGCGGTGCGGGTCCGGCACGGTGACGAGAACGAGGAGCTCACCCTCTTCGAGGCCGCCGTCGTGGTCGACGTCCTGGTGCTCTCCGGGCCCTGGACCCTGCTCGTCCCGGTGGCCGCCACCGTCCTGTGCTCGGCGGTACGGCGCCGCGGGCTCGTCAAGACGACCTTCAGCGGGGCCAACCTGGCGGCCGCGGTGGCCGTGCTCGTGCTGGTCATGCACCTGCTCACGGTGCCCGGCGACGGCCTGTCGGTGCGCACCGTCGCGGCGCTCACCCTGGGCATGCTGGGGCTGACCGGCGTCAACCTGCTGGCGCTGTCCCGGGTGCTCGCGGTGGTCGCCGACGACGACCCGTGGGAGGTGGTGCGCGACGGCGCCAAACTCTCAGCCGTCATGGCCGTCGGCACCGTGGCGCTGGGCGCCACCGCGGTCACCCTCACCTCGGCTGCGCCGGCGCTGCTGCCGTTCTCGCTCATGCCGGCCCTCGCGCTGACGTTCGCGTTCAAGGCCGCCGCCCAGGAGTCGGACGAGCGCGAGCGGTCCGCGCGGCTGCTGCAGCTCTCGCAGGTGCTGGCCGGTCGGCTGGACGCGGACGAGGTGCTCGACTCCTTCCTGGCCCTGACGCGGCAGGCCTTCGGCGCCGACATCGCCCTCGCCGTGCTGGACCCGGGCGCGCTGCCGGGCGGCAGCGAGCCGACCACCGTCCTGGACGACCGCGACCAGGGGACGGTCCGCCGCCCCGCGGCCCCGCGGGAGGCCGCGCTGCTGCGGAGCAGCTCCGAGGGCGCCGGCGTGCTCACCGACGACCTGCCGGAGGGCTGGCGGCGGGCGCTGCTGGCGCCGCTGGAGACCGAGGGCCGTCGGGTCGGCGTCGTCGTGCTCGCCACCACCGACAAGCACCGGGCGCTCGGAGCCCGCGAGCTGACGCTGCTGACCCCGCTCGCCAGCGCCCTCGCCGTCGCCCTGCGCGGCGCCGCCCACCTGGCCCGTCTGGTCGAGGAGCGCAGCAAGCTCAAGGCCGTCGTCGACCAGTCGTCCGACGGCATCCTGGTGCTGGACGGCGACGGCGTCGTGCAGCTGTGGAGCCCGGCGGTCGAGGTCCTCACCGGCCGCACCGAGCCGGCCGCGCTGGGCCGACCGGTGGCCGCGCTGCTGGCCACCACGACGCCCGACGGCTTGCCGCGGGACGCCTTCCAGGCCGGCCGCAGCCTGCTGTCGGTCGACCGGCCGCAGGCGGTCGTCGAGCTGACGCTGACCCGCGACGACGGCGAGAAGCGCGTCATCCGGTGCGCCCACGCGGCCGTCTTCGAGGACGGCGGCGTGCTGGTGCGGGACGTCGTGATCATCCACGACGTCACCCGCGAGCGGCAGGTCGAGCGCCTGAAGGCCGACTTCATCGCCACCGTCTCGCACGAGCTGCGCACCCCGGTAACCCCGATCAAGGGCTACGCCGACCTGCTGCGGCGCCGCGGGCACGCCATGACCGAGGCCAAGCGCGCGGAGTGCCTCGACGTCATCTCCGACCGGGCCACGCACCTGGCCCGGCTGGTGGAGGACCTGCTGCTGGCCTCCCGCATCTCGGCCACCGAGGGGAGCGCCCAGGCCAAGGTCGACATGGCCAGCGACGACCTCGGCGCCCTCGTGCGGCGCGGCTGCGGCGACTTCGGCGACCAGGGACCGCGGGTCACGCTGGATCTGCCGCCGCAGCGCGTCGAGGTCGCCTGCGACCCGGTGCGCGTCATCCAGGTGCTCACCAACCTGGTCAGCAACGCCCTGAAGTACTCCGCCGCCGGCAGCCCGGTCCGGGTCCGGCTGCGCACCGAGGGGTTGCGGGCGGTGGTCGAGATCGAGGACGTCGGCCGCGGCATCCCCGCCGACCAGCTCGAGAAGGTCTTCGAGAAGTTCCACCGGGTCGAGGACCCGATGCTGATGACCACCGGCGGCACCGGGCTGGGGCTGTACATCGCGCGCCAGCTGACCACCGCGATGGGCGGCGAGCTGACCTGCTCCTCGACCCTCGGCGTGGGCTCGGTCTTCCGGCTCACCCTGCTGCTGGCCCCGACGACGCTGGCCGGGGAGCGCGCCGTACCGGCACCGGTGGCGACGCCGGTGCCGACCCCCGAGGAGCCGGCGTCCGACCTGCCGCGACCCCGCCGGGCGCCGCCGTGGGTGACGGCTCCGCCACGCCCGGAGGCCGCTGACGGGGTGATCGCCCCGTAGACCGCTAGGGTCTGGTCACGAAGCGCTGCGCGCCAACCGGCGTGCGTGGCACCGGGGCACGTCCCCGTCTGAGAGTGGAGGACCCCGTGGCGGAGACCTACAACGGCTACTGCGTGAAGTGCAAGGAGAAGCGTGACTTCGAGGGTGAGGTCAAGGTGAGCGACTCCGGACGTCGCATGGCCCAGGGCCTTTGCCCGGTGTGCGGGACCAAGATGAACCGCATCCTCGGCAAGGCGTAGTCCTACCGCACGTCCGGAACAGGGCGGCTTCCTTCGGGAAGCCGCCCTGTTCCGTTGTCTGGGCTGTGGGCGGCGGGGCGTTGTGGACGGCCGCCGCACTCCACAGGCCCGCGGTGCCACGGTGGCCTCCCGCCCACCCCCGGAGGTCCGTGTGCGCCCCGTCCTCGCCCCTGCTGCCCGGCGCCTGTGGCGCACCGGCGGTGTCCTGCAGCTCGGTCGGCCGTCGGCACGCGCCGTGGTCGTGGAGGGGCTGGAGGAGCCGCGCCGCCGGGTGCTGCCGCTGCTGGACGGCAGCCGCTCCCGTGACCAGGTCCTCGACCAGGCCCGGGCCGCCGGCTGCCCCGACCCGGCGGAGGTCCTGGACCTGCTCGAGGACGCCGGCCTGCTGCTCGACGCCGACGACCTCCACCCGCCGGGGCTGGACCGGGCCGAGCGCGACCGGCTGGCGCCCGACGTCGCCTCCCTCGCGCTCGTCCGTGGCCGGCGGGCCGGCAGCGCGCT
>JAOPVD010000311.1 GCA_025966295.1 Frankiales bacterium
GCGTCGAAGAACCGCACACCGCCGCGTCTCGTCCCGCAAGGAGTCCCCCCGTGTCCCGTCGTCTCACCGGCCTGCTGGCCGCCGCCGCCCTCCTCGCCTCCGGCACCGCCGCCCTGGCTCAGCCCACCGGCCCCGCGGCCGCGTTGACCAAGGTCGAGCGGTCGCTGCTGCAGCCCGGCACCTTCCACGCCTTCGTGCAGCTCGACCGGCCGGTGCGCGGGTCCGACACCGCCGCCCTCCGGGCCCTCGGCGTCACCCAGCTGCGCGCCTTCCGGTACGTCAACGCGATCGCCGTCGTGGCGCCCTCGGCGGTGCTGCAGAAGGCCGCGGCCCTGCCCGGGGTGACGGCGGTGATCCGGGACAACGGCCTCCACCTCGACCTCGACAAGAGCAAGGCGGCGATCAAGGTCCCGCAGGCGCGCGCCAAGGCGCCGAAGGGCCTCGGGCTCACCGGCAAGGGCGTCACGGTCGCGGTCATCGACTCCGGCCTGGACGACAGCCACCCGGACTTCGCCGGCCGGGTCAAGGGCACCTTCAACTTCGAGGCCGCCTGGGCGTACGACGCCTACCAGGACGGCTCGATCAGCAACGAGGTCGCGGAGGGCACCGGGCGCTACGCCGCCGTCGACGAGATCGGGCACGGCACCCACGTCGCCTCCACCATCGGCGGCAGCGGCGCCGCCGCGAAGCTCGGCGCCGGCACCGGCGCGGACTACTCCGGCGTCGCCCCCGAGGTCCAGTTCGTCGGCCTCAAGGTGGCCTCGGCCGCGCAGGGCGTCGCCTACGACTTCGGGTGGGAGGCCAACACGATGGCCGCCATCGAGTACCTGATGGAGCACAACAAGCAGCTCGGCGTCTCCATCGTGCACAACAGCTGGGGCATCTTCGAGGTCGACGACCCGGACAGCGAGCCGGTCATCCAGATGGTCCGGGCGGCCGTCAACAGCGGCCTGATCTTCGTGTTCAGCGCCGGCAACAGCGGCCCCGACAAGCACACCGTCGGCTGGCCGGGTGCGATGGGCAACGTGATCACGGTCGGCTCGACCCTCAAGACCGCGCCCTACGCCATGAGCAGCTTCTCGAGCCGCGGCCCGCAGGTCGACCTCACCGCACCGGGCAGCAACATCGTCGCGGCCCGCTCGAAGGGCGCGGTGATCGACGTACAGAACGGCGCCACCCCGCCCCAGGACCGGCCGTTCTACATGGCCATCTCCGGTACGTCGATGTCGTCGCCGCACGTCTCCGGCGTGGTGGCGCTGCTCAAGCAGGCCTACCCGAAGCTGACCGGGCGGGTGGCCGAGGAGGTCCTGGAGCGCACCTCGGTGGACCTCGGCGCCACCGGCAAGGACGACGACTACGGCTGGGGCTTCGTCGACGCCTTCCGGGCCGGTCAGGTCGCGGCCTGCCTGAACAGGACCGCCGTGGCGAAGCGGGAGGCCTGCTTCACCGCGGTCCGCGCGCTGCCGCGCGCGCGGTGGACGAGCGACTGGGACACCAAGGGCGACGAGGCGCCGACCGCCAACCAGTCGCTGCCGCTGCCGGTCTAGGCGCGTGCCCGCCGCCCCGTCGTACTAGCGTCGAGGCGTGCCGACACGCGCCCCCGCCCGGACCACGAACCTCTCCTACGCCGTCGAGCGCGGCCGCCTCAAGAACGGGCTGCGGGTGGTCGTGCTGCCCGACCGGACCAGCCCGGTGGTCGCGGTCGCCGTCTACTACGACGTGGGCATGCGCAGCGAGCCGGAGGGGCGGACCGGCTTTGCGCACCTGTTCGAGCACCTGATGTTCCAGGGCTCGGCGAGCCTGGGGAAGACCGAGCACTTCACCTACGTGCAGGGCGCCGGCGGCGTGCTCAACGGCTCGACGCACCTCGACTACACCAACTACTACGAGGTGCTGCCGAACAGCGCGACCGAGCTCGCGCTGTTCCTCGAGGCCGACCGGATGCGCAGCGTCGCCCTGACCCAGGACAACCTGGAGAACCAGGTCGCGGTGGTCCAGAACGAGATCCGCGTCAACGTGCAGAACCGCCCGTACGGCGGCTTCCCGTGGCTGGCGATGCCGCCGGTGCTGTTCGACTCCTTCGCCAACAGCCACGACGGCTACGGCAGCTTCGTGGACCTGGAGGCGGCCACCCTGGAGGATGCCGAGTCGTTCTTCCGGCGCTACTACGCCCCCGGCAATGCCGTCCTCGCGGTGGCCGGAGACGTCGACCCGGCGCAGGTGATGGCCTGGGTGGAGCAGTACTTCGGTGACATCCCGGGCCGCAAGGTCCAGCCGCCGCCGGCGTTCAGCGAGCCGCCCCTCACCGAGGAGCGGCGCGCGGTCGTGCACGACCGGCTGGCCCCGGCGCCGGCGCTGGCGATGGCCTGGCGGGTCCCCGACCCGGCCGACCTGGAGACCTACCTGCCGTACGTGGTGCTGGCCGAGGTGCTGACCGACGGCGACGCGGCCCGCCTGCAGGCGCGGCTGCTGCTCAAGGACCGCACGGCCACGAGCATCGGCGGCTACCTCGGCGTCATGGGCGACCCGCTGGACGCCCGCGACCCCACGCCGCTGATGCTCGAGGTGCACCACGCCCCCGAGGTGAGCGCCGACACCGTCATCGCCTCGATCGACGAGGAGATCGCCCGGCTGGCCCACGACGGCCTGGACCAGGGCGAGGTGGACCGCACGGTGGCCCGCCTCACCGCCCGCTTTTTGCGCGAGGTCGACCCGGTGCTCGGCCGGGCCACGCACGCCGCCGTCTTCGAGCAGCAGCGCGGCCGCGCCGAGCTGCTCAACGAGCTACCCGCACTACTGGCGGCGGTGACCGCGGAGCAGGTCGCCGCGGCGGCCGGAACGCTGGGCCGTGACAACCGCGCGGTGCTCGAGCTGCGTCCCGGAGGAGAGTCCTGATGCCCCCCGCCAAGAAGCTCGCGGCGCGGCCGGTGCCCCCGCTCGGCAAGCAGCGCACTCCCAAGCTGCCGACCGTCGGCGACACCGTCCTCGACAACGGGCTGCGGGTGCTGGCGGTCCGCCGGCCCGGCGTGCCGCTGGTCGAGCTGCGGCTGCGGGTGCCGTTCGCGGCGCCGACCGGCAAGCGCGGCGCGAGCCACGTCGCCCGGGCCACGCTGCTCAGCGACACCCTGCTGTCCGGCACCGAGCAGCGTGACGCCGCCCAGATCGCCATCGACCTGCAGGCCCTCGGCGGCCAGCTGTCGGCGAGCAGCGACGCGGACCGGCTCGGCTTCGGCGGCTCGGTGCTGACCAGCGGCCTGCCGGGCTTCCTCGACCTGCTGGCCGACCTGCTCACCTCCGCCAGCTACCCCAAGCGCGAGGTCGAGGGGGAGCGCGACCGGCTCGTGCACGAGCTCGCGATCCACCGCAGCTCGGCCGGGGTGGTGGCCCGCGAGGCGCTGCTGCACCGCATGTACGGCGACCACCCCTACGGCCGGGACCTGCCGTCGGCCGAGGACGTGCAGCTGGTCAAGGCCGCGCAGCTGCGGGCCCTGCACGCCAACCGGATCGTGCCGGAGGGCAGCGTGCTGACCCTGGTCGGTGACCTCAGCCCGGCCCGCGCCACCGGACTGGTCGCCAAGGCGCTCAGCGGCTGGAGCGCCCGGGGTGGGGTGGCCCCGACACCGCCCGCGCCGCCCCAGGGCGGCCGTACCGCGCTGCTGGTCGACCGGCCCGGCGCGGTGCAGACGACCATCCGGTTCGGCGGCGCCGCGCCCAGCCGCACCGACCCCGGGTACGCCGCGGCCGCGCTGGCCAACCTGGTCTTCGGCGGCTACTTCAGCTCGCGCTGGGTGTCCAACATCCGCGAGGACAAGGGCTACACCTACAGCCCGCACTCCGGCATCGACCACCCGCCGGCCGGCTCGCGGCTGGTCGCCGGTGCCGATGTCGCGACCGAGGTGACCGCCCCGGCGCTGCTCGAGAGCCTCTACGAGCTCGGCCGGATCGCGACCGTCCCGGTCAGCCAGGGCGAGCTCGACCAGGCCCGCCGCTACGCGATCGGCACGCTCGCGCTCAGCACCGCCTCGCAGGCCGGCCTGGCCGGGCTGCTCTCGCAACTGGCGGGTGCCGGCCTCGGTGTCGACTGGCTGCGCCAGCACCCGGCCGCGCTGGAGCGGGTCACCGTCGAGGACGTGCTGGAGGCCGGCGCCCGGTGGTTCGCGCCCAGCGTCCTCACACCGGTCCTGGTCGGCGACACCGCGGTCATCGAAGACAGCCTGCGCGCCCTGGTGGCGCTCGAGACGGCGTGAACCGGCCCGCACTGTCGCGGGCGACCGTCGACCGCGACGCCGCCACCCGGGAGTCCGAGCAGCAGCTGGCGCAGGCCTGGGACGGCGCCCAGGTCCTGGTCGTCGACGACCAGGCGCGGGCGCTGGTCGACGGCACCGACCTGCTGCTGGTGCCCTCGGCGGAGGCGCCGGCGGGGGACCGCCTGTACCTCGGATCCCTTGACGGGCAGTCCTTCTTCGCCGTCCAGGCGACGTTGCCGCGCCGGCTCGGCGCGCAGGCCAAGGGCCTGCGCGAGGTCGGTCACCTGCTCAGCGACCGCGATGCCGGGCTGCTCGTGCACGCGGTGGGCCTGGCCAATTGGCACGCCGGCCACCCGCGCTGCCCGCGCTGCGGCGCCGCGACGGTGGCCATCCGCGGCGGTGCCGTGCGGCGGTGCCCGGAGGACGGCAGTGAGCACTTCCCGCGGACCGACCCGGCAATGATCGTGCTCGTCACCGACGGTGGCGACCGGGCGGTGCTGGGTCGGCAGGCGGTGTGGCCGGCGGGCCGGTACTCCACGCTGGCCGGCTTCGTCGAGCCGGGCGAGAGCGCCGAGCAGGCGGTGGTCCGTGAGGTCCAGGAGGAGACCGGCATCGCGGTCCGCCAGGTCGTCTACTCCGCCAGCCAGCCCTGGCCGTTCCCGGCCAGCCTGATGCTCGGCTTCACCGCGATCTGCGACGCGGACGCCGTACCGGTGGCTCGCGACGGCGAGCTCGAGGACGCCCGCTGGTTCACCAAGGACGAGCTGCGGGACGGCACCGCGATGCTCCCGACGCCGGTCTCGATCGCCTACAAGTTGATCACCGACTGGTTGCAAGCTCCCTGACCTCGGGTAGAGCCGGCGGATGACCGCCGACACCCTGAAGCACGCCGCCCGCAAGGCCCAGGACAGCGACGCCGCGACGTGGGGGGCCCGTGCCGGCCTGGTGGCCCGCGGGCTGCTCTGGCTCGTGGTCGGCATCCTGGCCGCCCAGGTCGCGCTCGGCGACCGGGAGCAGGCTGACAAGCACGGTGCGCTGGCGACGATGCGGGACCAGCCGTTCGGGAAGCTGCTGCTGGTCGTGCTGGCGTTGGCGTTCGCGGCGCACGCGGTCTTCCGGGTGCTCGAGGGCACGGTGGGCCGGCGCGAGGAGGACGACGACCGTAAGCGCTGGCTGAAGCGGGCCTGGTCGTGGTGCCGGGTCGGCATCTACGGCTTCCTGGCCTACAGCACCGCGCATTTTCTGGCGGCCGGTGGCGGAGGCGGCGAGGACGCCAGGAAGCCGACCGCCGGGCTGATGGGCCTGCCCGCCGGCCGCTGGCTGGTGGGGCTGCTCGGCGCCGGCGTGGTGATCACCGGCCTGGTGGTGGCCGTCCGCGGGCTGCGGCAGGACTTCACCGACAAGCTCGACCTGCCGCGCGGCACGATGCGGACCGTGGTCGAGCGGGTCGGCGCGGCCGGGCTGGCCGGTCGCGGGCTGGTGTACGCGCTGGTCGGCTCGTTCCTCGTCGAGGCGGCCGTGACGTTCGACCCCGGCAAGGCCAAGGGCCTGGACGACGCCCTCAAGACCCTCGCCGGCCAGCCCTTCGGCCAGCTGCTGCTGCTCGTCGCCGTCGCCGCCCTGCTGGCCTTCGCCGCCTGGTCCTTCCTCGAAGCCCGCTACAAGCGCCTCTAAACGCCCCACCCCTTCCGGTGATCCACGGAACGGGCGACGTCATATCCGGCCCCAAAACGGCGGCGCCGGTTCCGTGGATCACCGGGAGGGGGTCACCGGGAGGGGGTCAGCGGGAGGGGGTCAGCGGGAGGGGGAGGGGGGCCAGCGGACGGCGGGGCGCAGGGGGTCCTCGGCGCGGACGAGGACGTCGCAGAGCTCGCCCGGCCGGAGGTCGTCGTCGTAGGTGGTGAAGGCCGGCAACTGCCACATCGGTACGCCGCGCCGGCGCAGCGCCCCCGGCGACAGCGCCACGTGCACGGTCAGCTCGGCGGGCAGCCCGAGCCCCTGCAGGAACACCCCGTCCACGACCAGCACCGCGCGCTCCGGGACCGGCTGGGCGAGCAGCCGGGCCGACCGGTCGCGGGCCACGTCCCACAGCGCCGGCAGCCAGGTGCCGTCGGCCTCGAGGACCTCACGCCGCAGCGCCGCGGCGTCCAGCCAGCCGTCGCGGAACGCCTGCCAGTCCTCCCGCCCGTACTCGAAGCGCTCGCCGGCCGGCCGCCAGAACCCCTGCGCGGGCACCGCCAGCGGTACCCGGCCGCGGGCCCGCAGCGCCGCGCAGACGTCAGCCGACAGCTGCGCCGTACCGACGCCGTCGAGCAGGACGCGCGGGGTGCCGGGCAGGTCGGCCCGGGCGGCGATCCCCTCCGCCAGCGCGAGGGGGGTGACAGGGATCAGCGGTGTCCGGCCAGCTCGGGCGGCAGCGGGACGGCGTGGTCGGTGGCCGAGGCCACCACCTCGCGGGCCAGGTCGTGCACCTTGCGGCCGCGCGACCGGGCCACCTTGCGGAGCCGCTCGAAGGCGTCCCGCGGCGAGCTGCCCTGGCGCTCGGTGAGCACCCCGATGGCCTGCTCCACCACGACCCGGGCGGCGAGGGCGTGCTCGAGCTGCCGGACCGACAGCCGCAGCTGGGCGAGCTCGTCCAGCGGCTGGTCGGACTTGGCCGGGCGGCCGGCGGGGGTGATCTCCGACGCCAGCAGGTCGGCCAGCACCATGGCGCTGGTCAGGTCCTCGGTGGCCTCGCCGCCGACCTCCCAGCCGCCGTCCGGGGCGCGCCGGATGACCACGCTCTCGGCGGCCAGCGGCCCCAGGTGCGCCGAGATCACGTCGGCCAGCTGCCGCAGCACGCCGATGGCCTCCTCGGAGACCAGTACGCCGTGCCGGTCGATGCCGCACAGGGTCGCGACGACCGTCCCGTCCGCGGAGCGCACCGGCACGCCGACGTAGGACTGGATGCCCAGCTCGGTGCGGACCGGGGCGTCCCGGTACGCCGGGTCGTTGGCGGCGTCACTGGTCGAGCTGGGCGCGCCGTCCAGCAGGCGGTGGCAGAACGAGTCGGTGCGCTCAGCGGTCTTGCCCTCGACCAGCCCGGGCCACTCCGCGGTCGCGTGGATCTTCTCGAAGGTGAACGAGTCGTCGGTCAGGCCCCCGAGGAAGACGACCTCCATGTTGAGCAGGGTCGCCGCCGTGGACAGCACCGCGTCGACGGCCGGATGGTCGAGCTTGGACGTCGGCACGGCGAGGCTCCTGTGGTCAGGGGGCGTTCGACCCGCAAGCATGTCCCACCGGTCCGCGGAAGTCACACTTCCCGGCGTGAGTCAGCTGGCGAGCTTGTCCTTGACCTGCGCCAGGCTGGGGTTGGTGAGCGCGCTGCCGTCGGCGAACACCACGGTCGGGACGGTCTGGTTGCCGCCGTTGACGCTCATCACGTAGTCGGCCGCGGCCGGGTCCGCCTCGATGTCGACCGTGGCGTAGACCACGCCCTCGCGGTCGAGCTGCTTCATCAGCCGGTGGCAGTAGCCGCACCAGGCGGTGCTGTAGATCGTCATCTGCTCGGCCACGCTGGCACTCCTCCGTCGGTCGGTGTCGCCAGTCCACAACCGCCCGGTCGGCCCGCCTCTTCCCGACGGTGGCGTCTGGAAAGATGGGGCGGTGACTCCGGAGGCCCTGCTCGACGCGCTCGACCCCGAGCAGCGGGCGGCAGCCGCCGCCGTCTCCGGCCCGGTCTGCGTGCTGGCCGGGGCCGGCACCGGCAAGACCCGCACCATCACCCACCGGGCCGCCTACGCCGTGCAGACCGGCGCGGTGCCCGCCGGCGCGCTGCTGGCGGTGACGTTCACCGCCCGCGCGGCCGGCGAGATGCGCACCCGGCTGCGCCAGCTCGGCGCCGAGGGCGTGCAGGCCCGGACCTTCCACTCCGCCGCGATGAAGCAGCTGGCGTACTTCTGGCCCAAGGCGGTCGGCGGTGCCCCGCCGAGCCTGCTCACCAACAAGTTCCAGCTGGTCGCCAACGCCGCCGCCCGGGCCCGGCTGCGGCCCGGCGCCAGCGAGATCCGCGACCTGCTGTCCGAGATCGAGTGGGCCACCTGCACCCTCACCACGCCCGAGGACTACGTGGGCCGGGCGGCGGGCCGCACCCCGCCGTTCCCGGCGGCCGACGTCGCCGCGGTCTACGCCGCCTACCGCGACCTCAAGACCGCCCAGGGCCTGGCGGACTTCGACGACATGCTGCTCTACACCGCCGGCATCCTGGAGGAGCACGCCGACGTCGCCGAGGAGTTCCGGGCCCGCTACCGCTCGTTCGTGGTCGACGAGTACCAGGACGTCACGCCGCTGCAGCAGCGGCTGCTGGACGCCTGGTTGGGTGGCCGCGACGACCTGTGCGTGGTCGGCGACGCCCAGCAGACGATCTACTCCTTCACCGGCGCGACGCCGTCGTTCCTGCTCGGGTTCCGGGCCCGCTACCCGGCCGCCACCGAGGTCCGGCTGGTGCGCGACTACCGCTCCACCCCGCAGGTCGTCGAGCTCGCCAACGGCGTGCTGGCCAGCGTGCCCGACAAGCTCGAGCTGAAGGCGCAGCGGCCGCCCGGCCCGGCCCCGGCCTTCGAGGAGCACCCCGACGAGGCCGCGGAGGCCACCGCCGTCGCCCGCCGCTGCACCCAGCTCATCGCGTCCGGCGTGGCCGCCGGGGACATCGCGGTGCTCTACCGGATCAACGCCCAGTCGGCCGCGTACGAGGCGGCGCTGTCCGACGCCGGGGTGCCGTACGTCCTGCGCGGCGGCGAGCGCTTCTTCGAGCGGCCCGAGGTACGGGAGGCGGTGCTGCTGCTCCGCGGGCAGGCGCGGGCCGTCGACGACCTCCCGGCGGCCCTGCCGGACGCGGTCGCCAGCGTCCTCGCCGTACGCGGGTGGTCGGCGCAGCCGCCGGCGGGCAGCGGCGCGGTGCGCGAGCGCTGGGAGTCGCTGGCGGCGCTGCACCGGCTGGCCGTCGACTTCGCCGCGCAGCACGCCGAGGCGGCCCTGCCGGCCTTCGTGGCCGAGCTTGAGGAGCGGGCCGCGGCGCAGCACGCGCCCAGCGTCGACGGCGTGACGCTGGCGTCGCTGCACGCCGCCAAGGGCCTGGAGTGGGACGCTGTCTTCCTGGTCGGGCTGGTCGACGGCACGCTGCCGCTCGTGCACGCCGACACCCCCGAGCAGGTGGAGGAGGAGCGCCGGCTGCTGTACGTCGGCGTGACCCGGGCCCGCGAGCACCTGTCGCTGTCGTGGGCGCTGGCCCGCTCGCCCGGCGGTCGGGCCACCCGGCGGCCGTCCCGCTTCCTCGACGGGCTGGTGCGCGGGGTGGTGTCCCGGGCGCCGGCGCCGCGGCCGGCCCGCCCGGCCCGCGGCAGCGCCCCGATCACCTGCCGGATCTGCGGCAACGTCCTCAACGCCGCGGTCGACAAGAAGCTCGGCCGGTGCGCCACCTGCCCGTCCGACCGCGACGAGGTGCTCTACGACGCGCTGCGCGAGTGGCGGGCCGATCGGGCTCGCGGGCTCGGGCAGCCGGCGTACTGCGTGTTCACCGACGCGACGCTGGCCGCCATCGCGGAGCAGAAGCCGGCCTCGGTGGCGGCGCTGGTGAAGATCCCGGGCATCGGCCAGGCCAAGCTCGACAAGTTCGGCGAAGACGTCCTGGCGCTGGTCTCCCAGAGCTAGGTCCGGCGGACCGCCACCCTCGGTGATCCGGCTCCGACGCGCGGCGTACCGGCCCCCGCGGGGTCACCTGATCGGGTGGCCGGCAGCCGAGTTCTCGGCAACGTTCCGGTAAATGCGTTGCGCGCTGTCCCAGGGCCCCTCTAGCCTCCGGGGCACGCAGTCAGCGAGCGCTGACGCCCGACCGAGAGGAGGTGCGCTGTGAAGAACACCCAGAACCCGAGCATGGCGGCCTCCGTCGGCGCGCGTGAGCAGTTCGGCATCGCGCCGACCGCATCGCGTCAGTGGAGTGGTCTGCCCTTCGCCGGCCACACCCCGGCCCTGACCGTCGCGCCGACCGTGACGCACGCCGCCGCCCGCAAGGCCGACGACCGGGTTCCAGAACCTCGAGGACGACAGCGCTGAACACCAGCGCAGCAGCCTCGAGGCCGCGGAACCCGACACGGGATCCGCGGCCTCTTTGCTTGTCCGGCAGCCCCATCGCCAGCACCACCGCCCCCGGCGCCACAGCCGGACCGCACGAAGAGCACGACCCGGCTCACCGGTGAGACCACCACCGAGCCACCCGTCACGAGGAGGTGACAACCGGTGTCCGTTCTGACAGCCCTCAACCCCTGCGACAGCACTGACTTCGACGAGGCCTGCGCGCTCGTCCCCGCCGGCACGGAGCTCCCCTGCCACACGGTCGACCCCGACCTGTGGTTCGCGGAGGCCCCGGCCGACGTCGAGACCGCCAAGGCGCTGTGCGCTCCCTGCCCGCTCAGGACGGCCTGCCTGGCCGGTGCCCTCGAGCGGCGGGAGCCGTGGGGCGTCTGGGGTGGCCAGCTGGTCCTCTCCGGCGTCGTCGTGCCCCGCAAGCGGCCCCGTGGCCGGCCCCGCAAGGACGCGGTCGCGGCATGACCACGGCCGAGCCCCGTACCTCACTCGTGCTCTACAACCTCAGGAGACTTCCGATGTACAGCCCACGGCTGCAACTGCGCGCTCATGCCATGAGGCGCGAACGACAACTCGAGGCGGAGGCCGACGTCCGCGCCCGCCGCCTGCTCGCCGTCCGTCGCTCGCAGCGCGAGGTCGAGCGGGCGAACCACCAGGTTCGCCTCGCTCGCCTCGCGATCCGCTAGCGACCCGACCCGCACCCCGTTCGCCGACCCGCGACGCCCCGGCCCCTCCTTCGGGCCGGGGCGTCGCGGCTTTTTCCGTAGGCTGCCGGCGTGCCCCTGCCCTCCCGCGCCTACGACGCCTTCCTCTCCTCCGGGGAGTTGCGCGACCTGCGCGCCCGCGCCCTCGCCGTGCTGCTGCGGGACGACCTGGCCCACATCGTCGAGCTGGTGGCCTGGCGCGAGGACGACGGCGTGCACGTCGCGGACAGCACCGGGCACAGCGTGCTGACCGCGACCGGCGCCACCACCGTGGTCCACGGCCTGGACCCGGTGGCCGACCAGGACCCGCTGTCCGACACGTCGTACCCGTTCGCCGCGGCCCGACTGCACTCGCTGTTCGCCGACCCGCGCGCCCCGGACCTGGCCGTGGTGCACACCGGCGCGCACCACTGGCCCGAGCGCGGCGGGCACCTCGGCGAGCACGGCTCGCTGGGCGCCGTGCAGTCGCGCGCCCCGCTGCTGCTGTCCGGCGCCGGCGTCACCGCGCGCGGCGTGCTGGACCGGGCGGTGCGCACCGTCGACATCGGCGCGACCCTGTCGTGCCTGGCCGGCGGCGGGTACGACGACATGGACGGCACCCCGATCGACCTGGTCGCCCGCACCGGCGGTCGGGTGGTGGGACTGCTCTGGGACGGCGCGCAGTGCGCCGACCTGCTGCAGCTGGCCACGACGGGGCAGCTGCCCCACGTCGCCCGGCTGCTCGACCGCGGGCTGGCGCTGCGCGGCGGCGCGATCGCGGAGTTCCCGTCGGTCACGCTGGTCAACCACACCTGCGCGCTCACCGGCGTCGGCCCCGGCCGGCACGGCATCGTCAACAACGCCTTCTACGACCGGGCGCTCGACGAGCAGGTGGTCCCCAACTCCAACGCCACCTGGCACCGCTCGATGGACTACCTGCGGGAGGGCGTCAGCACCGTGTTCCAACGGGTGCCCGGCTCGACGGCGTGCGTCAACGACCCGGTCGACGTGGGCGCCGACTACTCCACCTTCCAGCTCATCCGGGACAACGACGGGACGGGCAGCCTGCTCGCGTCGCTCCCGTCGCCCAGCGAGGACCCGCACACCAGCCAGCAGTTCCTCGACAACGCCGACTACGCCTGGGGCTCCCAGGTCGATGCGGCCGGGCTGGTCCAGATGCTGGACCTGTGGCGCGCGGACGACCCGCCGTCGCTGACGTGGTGGAACACCACCCTCACCGACACCGCCCACCACGCCGGCGGACCGGGCTCCGACATCGCCCGCGCCGGGCTGCGGGACGCCGACGCCCGGCTCGGCGTCTGGCTCGACCTGCTCGCCGACCGCGGCCTGCTGGACAGCACGACCGTGCTGCTGACGGCCGACCACGGCATGGAGGCGGCCGACCCCGCGTGCACCGGCGACTGGGACGTCGCCCTGACCGAGGCCGGCATCCCGTTCCGCGACGAGGCGTACGGCTTCCTGTACCTCGGCGTGTCCTAGCAGCCGGTTCGGCGTAGCCGGCGCGGGTAGCGGACGAAGATGCTCGCCGTCACCGCCCTGTCCGTGGTGGCGGGCGGCGCGCTCATCGTCTTTGTCGGCGTCGACGTCTTCCTGACGTCGCTGGCTCCGACCGCCCGCGCGCCCCTGAACGAGCTGGTGTCGCGGGCCCTGTGGCGGATCGCCCGGCTGGCCCGCGGCCGGGCCCGGCCCCGAGCGCTGCGCAACGTCGGGCCGCTGTCGATCGTGGTGACCGTTTTCATCTGGTTGGCGCTGCTGTGGCTCGGCTACGCGCTGCTCTACGCGCCGTTCACCGACGCGCTGGCCTGGTCGTCCGACGTGCCGGACCCGCCGGCCGGCCCGGCCGCCGCGCTCTACCTGAGCGGGACCAGCCTGACCACGCTCGGCTTCGGGGACGTGGTGGCCGCGAGCGCGCCGCTGCGGACGCTGACGGTCATGGAAGCGGCCGCCGGGCTCGGCATCATCACGGCGACGCTGGGCTACCTGCCCGCGATCTACACCATCATCAGCGAGGTCCGGTCGGCCAACCAGCGGGTGAGCGACCTGCAGGTCGACCGCATCGAGGCCGCCGCGCCGCTGCTGGCGGCCGATGCCCCGCGGTTGCTGGACGACGTGCGCCGCGACGTGGTCAACGCCCGCCAGCACTTCCTGCGGTTCCCGGTGCTGCACTACTTCCACCCGCCGTACGACGAGTCGGTGGTCGCACTCGCCCGCGGCGCGCGCGGGCTGTGGCTGGCCAGCGCGGAGCCGGCCACCGGCGACCCGGTGCTGGATCGCCACCGGCAGGCGCTGGAGCGCGCCGTCGACCGGCTGGTGGACGCCCTCGCCCAGCACGCCGCCGGACTGCCGGTGTCACAGCCACAGCGGCCGGCCGCGGAGTCCTTGGACGGCGCGGCCCGGCGGCGGGTGCTCCGCTGGGACGAGGTGGTGAACCGCTATGCCGACGTGCACGAGTACCCGCACCGGAGGCAGCCGGCGCCGGCCGAGGGTCAGCGGTGAAGCCGCGCGGCCCGTACCCGGGTCAGCCCGTGAACTCCCAGTGCCACGGCTCTGGCCTGCTGCCGTCCGGCTCGGCCCAGTCCGGGTGCACGAACCCGAAGGCGCCGGCGTTGGCCTTCAACCAGGTGAAGGCGGGTGACCCGAACTTCTGGACGCCGCCGCAGAGGTCGACCGCCCGGCCCCAGCCGTGCTGGCTGCGGCCCGGGGTGGCGGCCAGGTTCGGCTTGCGCTGGAACACGCTCACCTGACCCGCGTAGTCGCGGTAGGAGTCGGTGACGCACAACGCGGTGCCCTGGGCGGCGGCGAAGGCCGCGCTGAGGGCGTCGAAGGCGCGGGCGGCCGGCCCGGCCAGCCGGTGCCCGGGGGCGGTCGCCAGCGGGCACAGGGCACTGGCCGGCAGGAAGCCGTTGATGGCGCCGGTGGGGACCGGCCCGGAGCAGGCGGCGCCGCCGGCCGCGCCGAAGACGGCGGCGGCAGCGGCCTGCTGCCGCCGGCGCAGCTCGGCGATGCCGTTCTGCAGCCGGACCTGGCTGGCCTGCGCGTCGGCCTGCAGGCGGCTCAGGTCGGCGTCGAGTCGGCTCTGCAGCCGCATGGCCGCCGTGATGGCCGCTTCCTGGCGCGCCCGCAGCGTCGTCATCTGGGCCTGCTGCGTGGTCAGGACGCTCACGTCCCGCTGCTGGGCGGCGCTGCTCTGGTTGAGGCTGCGCTGCACGTACCGCAGCGTGCCGAGCATCTGGACGTCGCCCGCCAGCACGGCCGTCACCTGCGGCGACACCGGGTTGCGGTAGAGCGAGTTGGCGAGCGCGCTGAGCCGCTGGTGCGCGTCCGAGGTGTTCTGCTGCAGCGTGTCGATGGCCCGTCCGGTGGCGAGGCTGCGCTGCAGCGCCAGGTCCATCTGCTGGCGCCCGCGCTGCCAGGCGACGGTCGCGGCCGCGAGCCGGTCGCTGGTCGCCACGACATCCGCGCGCAGCGCCGTGACGCTGGCCGGCCCGCTCCGCGGCTTGGCGGCGGGGGAGGCGGCGGACAGCGCAGTGTCGACCGGGCCGACGACGAGCGCCGCCGCGACGGCGGTGCAGGTCAGGCCGGCCCAGCCGGTGACCCGCCGAACGCGCATACCGGTCCTTCGGCACCCGCGCCGACGTCCTGAAGCAGCGGGGGGCGCCGTCTCAGTGGTCGGCCGGCGGCTTCCGGTACGTGGTCGTGAAGCTGTCGTGCCGGGCCGGGGCGCCGGGGACCGCGACGGTCCGGCTGATCTTGATGCGGAAGTCCTTGCCGGGCACCGCCTGCCGCGGACCGCTCGTGCCGGTGACGGTGCGCCCGTCGTCGTGCCCGTACAGCGTCACGGTCAGCGACTTGGCCAGCGCGGCCGCCCGCACCAGGACCGGCGCGCTGGTGTCGTTCGTCCAGCTCAGGTCGATGGTCGGGTAGTTCACCGTCGCCTCCCGGCCGGCCGGGTAGCGGCTGATGTAGAAGCTGTGGGCCTGGTGCCGGTCCAGCCGCAGGCCGGCGAAGAAGGCCGCGTTCAGCGTCGTGGTGGCGAACTGGGAGACCCCGCCACCGACGTCGGTGGACAGCTCGCCGTCGAGGATGAACGGCGCCTCCACGTAGCCCTTCGCGCGGGTGCGTCGCCCGACGAGGCCGTTGAGGCTGAACGTCTGGCCGGGGCCGATCAGGGTGCCGTCGAGGGTCCGGGCCATCAGCGCGATGTTCTGCACCCGCGGCTGGCAGCAGGCGTACGGCGTGGTGAAGGTGCCGAGCACGGCGTCGATCGACTGGACGCCCGCGTCGCTGCTGCGGGGCTGCTGCGGTCGGCTCGGCACGGGGAGGGCGCCGGTGGGCGGGCCGGCGGCCGAGCCGACGACGGCACCGTCGAGCGCGGCCAGCACGTCGTCGGCCGTCACGGTCTGCCCCGGCCGGGCCGGCGTCACCAGCCTGACCGCGGCCGCGGTGGGCCTCCAGGTGACGTCGCCCTGGGCGCGCAGCACCGGGGTCGGCGTCGGGGCGTCGACCACCGGTTCCTGGGCGGCCACGCTGAGCGCGGCGGCCGCGGGTACGGCCACCCGCTCCCGGGTGGTACCGGCCAGCCCGAGAGCCACGCCGTGGCCGGGCCCCTCGCCCTGCCCGCGGACCACGAGCTGGGGCCCCAGGGTGCGGGCGAGCACCGTGGTGGTGCGGGTGCCGGCGCGCAGCATCAGCGGCTGGGCGAGCAGCGTCCGGGCCTGCCCGGCGAGCACCTCGACCTCGGTCGGCAGGACGTGCGCCGGCCGCACCGTCACCGGGACGGTGACCGTCGCAGGCCGCGGAAGACGGAGGGCGGTGCGGAGGAGGGCCGCCCGCAGTGCGCTGTCCTCGACCTGCTGCCCGTCGGCCGGCGGGACCGCGGTCACGGTCCCGTTCGCGTAGCGCAGCGCGCCGTGCGACTCGGGCACCTCGGTGGTCTGCTGCAGCCTCACCACTGCCTGCGCGAGCACCCGGTCGTCGCGGTGCAGGACCGGCGCGACGTCCCGGCCCCGGCGCTGGCCGAGCACCAGCAGCCGGCGGCCGGCACCGGAGTCGGCCAGGACCTTGTCGGCGGTCGCCGCGACGTCGAGCGTGAGGCCGAGGTCCGCGGTGGCGACGGCGCCGCGGCGCGAGCCGGCTGCCACCGTCAGGCGCTCCGGTGAGCCGGCGACGGTGCGCCGCAGCAGGGCCTCGACCGCCTCGCGGTGCAGGCCGCCGACGGGCAGTCCACCGATCCGCGTCCCGGGCGCGGTGGCGTCGGCGCTGGCGTTCGTGGCGGCGAGGCCCACGCCGAGGCCCACGGTGGCCAGGCTGGCGCCCACAACGGCCACGCGGAGGCGGCGGCTCACCGGCAACGTCCGGGTCGAGGGGTGCTGCGGACCATGCGCCATCGTAGGTGCCGCGGTCCCGGTACCCCAGGGAGGTGTCGGCTCAGCCGTTGAACTCCCAGTGCCAGGCCTCCGGCTTGCTGCCCGACGGCTCGGCCCAGTCCGGGTGGAACCAGCCGAACCGGCCGGCGTTGGCCTTCATCCAGCCGTAGGCCTCGGTGCCGAAGCTCTGGACGCCGCCGCACAGGTCGGCGGCCAGCCCCCAGCCGTGGTTGCTGGTGCCGGGTACGGCGGCCAGCCCGGGCTTGCGGTGGTAGACCGACACCTGCTCGCCGTACGAGCGGTAGGAGTCGGTCACGCACAGCGGTGCCCCGGTCGTGGCGGCGCGGTACTGGCTCAGCTTGTTGAACGCCGCCGCCGCGTCGGCCCGCAGGCGGTGCCCGCCGGCGCTCCAGAGCGGGCACAGCGACGCCGGGTCCAGGTTGCCGTTCGCCTGGCCGCTGGTCGACTTCCCGGTGCAGGTGGCACCCCCGCCGCCGCTGAAGCTCACGCGGCTGCGGGACGCGCGTTCGCGGGCCGCCTTCTCACGCGACGCGCGGGCCTGCGCCGCGGCCCGGTCGGCGAGGGCCTTGCTGAGGCTGTTCTGCGCCTGGGTCAGCTGCGCGGCGGTGCGGTCCGCCAGCGCGGTGAGCTCGGCCAGCCGGCGGGCGGACGCGCGCGTCAGGTCGGCGGCATCGGCCACGAGCCGCGTGGCGCTGCGCTCCTGGTCGCGCAACCGGTGCTTGGCCGTCTGCGCGCGGGCGATGACCTCGGCCTGGCTGCCGGCGCTGATGTTCAGGCTCTGCTGGGCCCGCAGCGCCTCGAGGGCCTGCTCGGGACCGCTGGTCAGCGCCCGCCGCAGCCCGGACGGCGCCGGGCCCATGGCCAGCTGGCGGCCGATGCTGTCGACCTGTCGCTGCTGGACCTCGACCTGGGCCTGGGTCTGGCTGATCCGCCGGCGGGTGTTGGCCAGGTCGAGCTCGAGCTGGCGCAGCCGGGCCTGGTCCGACTCCCACCGGCGGGTGCCGTCGGTGAGCTTGGCGGTCGTCTCGCGGGCCACGCGCTGCAGGCCGTCGACGCGCGCCTGCGCGCTCCCGACCTGGTCAGCCTGGGCCGGGGACGGCAGCGCCAGGGCGCCGAGCGTGATGACCGTGGCCAGCAGCCCGGCGCCGAGCAGCCGGGCCGGCCGGGTCACGCGACGCGGCCGACGAGGTAGTTGCTGCTGTACAGCGTCTGGAGCTTCACCTTGTCGCCCGCCTTCGGGGCGACGTACCAGCGGTTGCTGCCGGCGTAGATGCCGACGTGCGTGATGCGGCCGCCGCTGTTCTTCATGAACAGCAGGTCGCCGACGGCCTTCTGGCTCTTGGCGAGCTTGCGGACGCCGCGGGCGCCGTACTGCTGCGCGGCGTTGTGCGGCAGTGAGCGGCCGAGCCGCTTGAAGACGTACAGGGTGTAGCCGGAACAGTCGAAGCGGCTCGGGCCGGCGGCGCCGTACTGGTAGGGCTTGCCGGTGTGCCGCTTGGCCTCGGCAACGGCCTTCTGGCCGACCGTGGCGGCGTCGGCGGGGGCGGCCGTGACGAGGCCGCCCGCGGTGAGGGCGGTGGCGGTGAGCACGGCAGCGATGAGCCGCTTGCGCCGGGAGCGCGCCGGGGCAGGGGGGGATGTGAACATGCGAGAACAAGCCTCTCCGCACGCCTACGAGGTCAGCTGTCGGGTTCGGGCGCGGTTCTCGCCCGGCCTGCGCACGCGCAGGCTTCACCCCAAGGAGCCCTGGTGGGCCCCGTCGAACGGTGGGTCCCCCGCCTCTGCCCGGTTGCGGTGCTTCGGCCGGCACCGGGGTGCCGGTCGCGTGACGACGTCCGCGCGGGCAGAGCTCGGCGATCCGCGGCTGTCGTCGCCTACGTCGTGTAGTAGGTGACGACAGGCTAACGGGCGGTCACCCTGCGTGCAAACGAACCCGGTATCCGGTGTGTCCGGATCGTGGGTGATCTTGCCCGGTTCGGGGCAGGGAGAGATGCTGGGGCTTCCGACCAGAGCCCGCGCCGGAGCAGCCATGCCCACCCGCTCTGTTCGTCTCCAGGCCGCGCGTCCGCGAGGAGGCGGTGCCGGCCCGCGGCGCGGCCCCATCGGACGGATCGTCGCCGGCTCGGTCACGGCGGGCCTGGGGACGGCGCTGCTGCTGGCGGTCGTCGTCGCGCCCGGGGCGCCGGAGCACGTCATCACCGGCTCCGCGCTCGTGTCGTTCGCCTTCGGCTGGGCGCTGCTGGCCGGGCTGTCCGCGCGGCTGACGAGCCAGCCGCAGAGCTGGGCGCTGGTCCCGGCCGGGCTGATGGCCGTGGTCGGCCTGGGCCTGCTGCTGTGGGCTCCGGGCGACGACGCCCTGACCGCCGCGGGCTGGGTGTGGCCGCCGATCGTGGCGGCCCTGGCGGTCTGGATGACCGCGCAGATGCGGCGGGCGCTGCGGAGCCCCACCCGGGTCTGGCTGCTCTACCCGGTGGTCGGCTTCCTCGGGCTGGCCGCGGTGGGCGGCTTCGCCGAGAGCGTGCAGCTCACCCGGGACCACCGCAGCTACGCGATGCCCGGCCGGCTCTACGACGTCGGCGGCCACCGGCTGCACCTGCACTGCACCGGTCGGGGCAGCCCGACGGTGGTGCTCGAGAACGGCCTGGGGGAGACCTCGCCGGCCTGGGGCTGGGTCGCGCCGGCCGTCAGCGGTACCACCCGGGTGTGCGCCTACGACCGCGCCGGGCAGGGCTGGAGCGACGGTGCGCCGGCGCCGCAGGACGGGCGGCAGGTCGCCGCCGACCTGCACGCCCTGCTCGGGGCGGCGCACGAGAACGGCCCGTACGTGCTCACCGGCCACTCCACCGGCGGTGCCTACCTCATGACCTACGCCGCCCGGTACCCCGCTGAGGTCGCCGGGATGGTGCTGCTGGACTCCGCCGGCCCCGAGCAGTTCGCGCTCCCGGACTTCCCGATGGCCTACGCGGTGCTGCGCCGGCTGGCCGGTGTCGCCCCCAGTCTCGGCCGGCTGGGGCTGGGCCAGCTCGCCTACGCGCGGTTCGGGCGCAGCCTCCCGGCGCCGGCCGGCGCGCAGGCGCGGGCGTTCGCGACCAGTCCCCGGGACATGCGCAGCCAGCGGGACGAGCTGTCGACCTACCGCGCGGTGTTCACGCAGGCGCGGGCCCTGACCAGCCTGGGTGGCAAGCCCCTGGTGGTCGTCACCGCCACCGGGGGCCAGCAGCAGGCCGGCTGGTCGGCCGCGCAGGACCGGCTGGCGGGGCTGTCCCGCAACAGCAGCCACCGGCTCGTCGCCGCGACGCACGGCTCGCTGCTCGCCGACCAGCAGGACGCGGCCTCCTCGACGCGGGCCATCACCGACGTCGTCCGGGCCGTCCGCACCGGCGCGGCCGTCCGCTGACCGGTCAGCGGTGCGTCAGCCGCCGCCACAGCTCGTACGCCGTGCGCGTGGCGAGCAGCGCCATGAAGCCGGACAGCAGGTAGTAGGTGGTGCGGCGCCCGAGCCCCAGGCTCTCGGCCCCCGTGACCGCGGCGAAGCCGAACCCGGCGGCGAGCGCGCCGGACCACAGCAGCACCACGACCATCAGGACCAGCACCGGCCCCTGGCCGCCCTGTGGTTCACGTCGCTCAGTCACCCTGCGAGCCTAGTTGGGGCTCACAGGTGCAGAGCGTGCTCGTGGTCGATGTGGCCGGCCGCCTCGAGCTGGAAGGTGGAGTGCGCGAGGTCGAAGTGCCCGTGCAGGCACGTGCCGAGCTCGTCGAGCACCATCGGCGCGGTGCCGTCGTGCCAGCGCCCGTGGTCGACCACCACGTGCGCGCTCAGCACCGCGGTCCCGCTCGTCACGGTCCAGGCGTGCAGGTCGTGCACGCCGATCACGCCCGGTGTGCTGAGGATGTGCGCGCGCACCACCTCGAGGTCCACCCCGCGCGGGGTGGCCTCGAGCAGCACGTCGACGGCGTCGCGGAGCAGCTTCACGGTGCGCGGCAGGATCATCACCGCGATCACCAGGGACGCCAGGGCGTCGGCGCGCTGGAAGCCGGTGGTGGCGATGACGACCGCCGCCACCAGCACGGCGGCCGCGCCCAGCAGGTCGGACAGGACCTCCAGGTAGGCGCCGCGGACGTTGAGGCTGGCGCCCTGCCCACGCCGGAGCAGCAGCAGGCTGACGGTGTTGCCGGCCGCGGCGATCAGGCCGAACACCAGCATCAGCCCGGGCTCGGCGGTGCCCGGTGCCCGCAGCCGCTGGACGGCCTCGAACAGCAGGAAGGCCCCGAGGCCGAACAGCAGCACGGCGTTCACGACCGCGGCCAGGATCTCGGCGCGCTGGTAGCCGAAGGTGCGCTGGGGGGTGGGTGGCTTCGCGGCCCAGACCACGGCCAGCAGGCTCAGCCCGATGCCGGCGGCGTCCGCGGCCATGTGGCCGGCGTCCGCCAGCAGCACCAGGGAGTTGGCCAGCACGCCGCCGACCACCTCGACGACGAGGACGACGAGGGTGATGCCCAGGACGAGCGTGAGCCGTCCGCGTTGCGCGGCGGCGGCCGTGCCGCTGGCGACGTGGTCGTGCCGGTGCCCGCTCACGCCGCGCGCGCTAGCCCTCGAGGCGGAAGCCGACCTTCAGGCCGACCTGGAAGGTCACCGTGCCGTCGGCCGCGACGGCGCCGCGGGTCTCGAGCACCTCGAACCACTCGACGTTGCGGACCGTGCGGGACACCCGCGCGACGCCGTTCTTGATGGCCTGCGCGACCGACTCCTGGGAGGTCCCGACGACCTCGGTGACGCGGTAGATGTGGTCGCTCACGACTTCTCCTTCGGACGCCTGCGGATGGTGCTGCCCAGCCAGGTCAGCGGGTCGTACTTCCGGTCGACGACGCGCTCCTTCAGCGGGATGAGCGCGTTGTCGGTGATGTGGATGCCCTCGGGACAGACCTCGGAGCAGCACTTGGTGATGTTGCAGTACCCGAGCCCGGCCTCCTCCTGAGCGAACTCCTTGCGGTCGACGGTGTCGAGCGGGTGCATGTCGAGCTCGGCGATCCGCATGAGGAACCGAGGACCGGCGTACGCGGTCTTGTTGTCCTCGTGGTCACGGATGACGTGGCAGACGTCCTGGCACAGGAAGCACTCGATGCACTTGCGGAACTCCTGCGAGCGCTCCACGTCGATCTGCTGCATCCGGTAGGTGCCGTCCTTCTCCCGCGGCTTGGGCGTGAAGTGCGGCAGCGACGCGGCCTTCTCGTAGTTGTAGGACACGTCGGTGACCAGGTCGCGGATGACCGGGAAGGCGCGCATCGGCGTCACCGTGACGACCTCGTCCTCACCGAAGTCACCCATCCGGGTCAGGCACATCAGCCGTGGCCGGCCGTTGATCTCGGCGCTGCACGAGCCGCACTTGCCGGCCTTGCAGTTCCACCGCACAGCGAGGTCGCCGGCCTGGGTGGCCTGCAGCCGGTGGATGACGTCGAGCACCACCTCGCCCTCGTGGACGGTGACGGTGAAGTCCCGGAGGTCGCCGCCGTCGGCGTCGCCGCGCCAGACCCGCAGCTGCGCTTCGTAGCTCATGACGAGGACTCCTCGAAGATCTGGGCCAGCTCGGGGGGCATGACGGGCAGTGGCTTGCGGGTCAGGGCGATGCCCGTCCGGTCCTCGGTGAGGGTGCAGATGACGTTGACCTTGCCCCACTCGCTGTCGGTCTTCGGGAAGTCGTCGCGGGTGTGGCCGCCGCGCGACTCCTCCCGCTCGAGCGCCGCCTTCGCGATGCACTCGCTGACCCGCAGCATGTTGGGCAGGTCCAGGGCCAGGTGCCAGCCAGGGTTGTAGGCCCGGCCGCCCTCGACGCTGAGCGTGGTGGCCTTGAGCTCCTCGATGGTGGCCAGCGCGCGCTTGACCTCGTCGGCGTTGCGGATGATGCCGACCAGCTCGTTCATCGAGGCCTGCAGCGCGTGCCACACGGTGTAGGGGTTCGCGCCGCCCTTCTCCCGGAACGGGCAGAGCGCCGCCTCCTCGGCGGCCTGCAGCGACTCCGGGCTGAGGGGGCTCGCCGGCGAGGAGCTGGCGTGCGCGGCGGCCGCCGCCCCCGCTCGCTTGCCGAACACGAGCAGGTCGGACAGCGAGTTGCCGCCGAGCCGGTTGCTGCCGTGCATCCCGCCGGACACCTCGCCCGCCGCGAACAGGCCGGGGACGGTGGCGGCCTGTGACT
>JAOPVD010000313.1 GCA_025966295.1 Frankiales bacterium
TTCCGCACGGCGCTGGCCACGCGCTCGCCGTGCGTCGTCGTGCTGCCGCACGACGTGCAGGTGCAGCCGGCACCGGCTGCACCGGCGCACGAGCACGGCGTGCTGGCCACGGCCGTCGAGTGGCGGCGTCCGCGGGTGCTTCCCCACGACGAGGACCTCCAGGACGCCGCCGATGTGCTCAACGCCGGCTCGCGGGTCGCGCTCCTCGTCGGGCAAGGTGCCCGGGACGCGGCGGACCAGGTGCGGGCGGTCGCGGAGCGCCTCGGCGCCGGCGTCACCACCAGCCTGCTCGGCAAGCCCTGGGTCGACGAGGGACTGCCCAACAGCTGTGGGGTCATGGGGCACCTCGGCACCACGGCCAGCGCGTGGCTGATGGCGCGCTGCGACACGCTGTTCATCGTGGGGAGCAACGACCCGTGGACCGAGTTCTACCCCGAGCCCGGCCAGGCCCGGGCGGTGCAGGTGGACCTGGACGGCCGGCACCTGGGCAACCGCTACCCGATCGAGGTCGGCCTCGTCGGGGATGCGGCGGAGACCCTGGACCGGCTGCTCCCGCTGCTGCAGGAGCGGCAGCAGCACGAGTGGCGTGACGAGGTCGAGGACCAGGTTCGACGGTGGCACAGCCTCGCCGCGCAGCGGGCCCTGCTGCCTGCGCGGCCGCTTAACCCGGAGCTCGTGGTCCGCGAGCTGTCACCTCTGCTTCCGGCTGATGCCAACGTGGCGCTGGACGTCGGTTCGGTCGTCTACTGGTACGCCCGGCATCTGCGGCTGCCTCCCGGCGTACAGGCGCACCTGTCGTCGACCCTCGCGACGATGGGCAGCGGGTTGCCGTACGGGCTCGCGGCCAAGCTGGCTGCGCCCGACCGACCCGTGGTCGTCCTCGCCGGTGACGGGGCCATGCAGATGAACGGCATCGCCGAGCTCATCACCGTCGCGCGGCTCTGGCAGGACTGGCCGGACCCGCGCTTCGTGGTCCTGGTGCTCAACAACCGGGACCTCGCGGAGGTCACCTGGGAGCAGCGGGAGACAGAGGGGGACCCGCGCTTCGCCGACAGCCAGGCGCTGCCCGACTTCCCCTACGCGGGCTATGCCGAGCTCCTGGGGCTGCGGGGTACGCGTGTGACGGCACCGGAGGCGGTGGCCGACGCGTGGCGGACCGCACTCAGGGCTGACCGGCCGGTTGTGCTTGAGGCTGTGGTCGACGCGGAGGTCCCGCTGCTGCCGCCGTTCCCGGCCGGCGAGGCCAAGCTCGAGAGCTTTCACCGCGGTCTGCGTCAGGAGCAGGACGGCGCCCACGCCCGGCAGCTGCTCGACGCCCAGGCGGAGCAGGAACGGGCGCTGCACGCGCAGTGAGCCGACGCGAACGAGGAGGCGGACGTGGGAACGCAGACCGGATCCGAGGTCATCAAGGACTGGCCGGACGAGTCGCGCGAGGCGGCTCAGCTGGTCGTCGACACCTACGGGGAGCCGCAGGAGGTGACCCCGTCGTTGCTCATCTGGTACGACGCCGGGCCCTGGAAGCGGGTGGTGGCCTCCCGCGTCTTCTTCGAGCACCGGTTCCCCGCGCCGCACAACGACTCGGTGCAGTCCGTCATCGACTACCGGGTGCCCCCGGAGAAGATCACGCCGGTGACGCAGTTCGACGGCAGCGTCGTCGTGGAGCGCACCGCCGGCGAGGTGTCGGCCCGCTGCCACGACGAGCAGGCCAACCTCCTGGCCCTGAACCTGATGCACGACATCGTCACGGACGCGAGGACCGTCGGCGAGGCGCGGGAGCACTACGCCAAGGAGTTCGCCGACGCCCGTCGCAAGCTGCCGACGCCGTACATGGACAAGCTCCGCTTCGCGCCCGGCCGGGACACGGCCGACCCGGACGAGCCGGTGCTCAGCGACCAGGACCTCCAGCGGGCGGCGGAGGAGGGCAAGCAGCACGAGCAGGCCGGCTGACCGCTCAGGCCGGGCAGCCTGAGCCGTAGCGCGGGAGGTGTCATGAGCGACCAGGTGTCCGTGGTTGGCCTCGGCGGCTCGATGCGGGCGGGGTCGACCAGCCTGACCGCGCTCCGGACCGCGCTGGAGGGCGCGGCTGCGGCCGGAGCCGCGACGCAGGTCCTGTCGGTGCGGGAGCTGGACCTGCCCCTGTACACCCCGGAGCACGCCATCCCCGACGCCGCCCACCGGCTGGTCGAGGCGGTCGCCGGTGCGCAGGCGATGATCTGGAGCAGCCCGACCTACCAGGGCTCGATCAGCGGCGCGGTCAAGAACGCCCTGGACTGGCTGGTCCTGCTGGCCGACCGCCAACCGGCGTACCTGACCAACAAGCCGATCGGGCTGGTGGCGACCGCCGGAGGCGTGCAGGGGCTGCAGGCGATCAACGCGATGGAGTTCAGCGTGCGGGCGCTGCGCGGCTGGGCGGTGCCGCTCGTCCTCCCGGTCGCGCAGTCCTGGCAGGTCTTCGACCCCGACGGCGCCCTGGTCGACGCCGCCGTGGGGGAGCAGCTGCGCGCCCTGGGCGCCGAGGTCGTCCGGGCGGCGTACCAGCTGCGGCAGGAGGGGACCTGCGACTACGCGGACAGCCGGCAGTTCGCCGCCTCCTAGCCTCCGGCGCAGGAACGCGGCAGGTGTGGCTGCCGCCCCGCGGGGCATGGCCGACCACCTCGCGCGCGGAGCGTCCAGTTGATCGAGGCCTTGCTGCTCCTGCTCTCCCTGCTGCTCGTGCTGGCCTGCGGTGTGTTCGTCGCCGCGGAGTTCGCCCTCGTCACCGTCGACCGGGCCACGGTGGAGCGCGCCGCGCTCGAGGGTGACCCCCAGGCCCAGGGGGTGCGCAAGGCGCTCCGGACGCTGTCCACCCAGTTGTCCGGTGCCCAGCTCGGCATCACCATCACCAACCTGGCGATCGGGTTCCTGGCTGCTCCCGCCGTCGAAGGCCTGGTCGACGGGCCGCTGGGGGCTGCTGGGCTGTCCCAGGGGACGGTCACCGGCATCGCGGTGGTGCTGGGCCTCGTCGTCGGCACCGCCGTCACCATGGTGCTCGGGGAGCTGGTCCCCAAGAACCTGGCGGTCGCCGAGCCGCTGGCCACGGCCCGCGCCACGCAGGGCTTCATGCGCGGCTTCACGACCGCCATGAGCTACCCCATCCGGATCCTCAACGGGTCCGCGAACGCGATCGTTCGGCTGGTCGGCATCGAGCCGCAGGAGGAGCTCGCCTCGGCGCGCTCACCCGAGGAGCTGGCCTCGCTGGTACGGCGGTCCGCCGAGGAGGGCGTGCTCGAGCGGGGGACCGCCCGACTGCTCGAGCGGTCGCTGACCTTCGGCGACAAGACCGCCGGCGACATCAAGACCCCGCGGGTGCGGGTCCGCTTCGTCGGGGCGGACGAGTCCCTGGACACCGTCATCGCGCTGACCCGCGAGACCGGGCACTCGCGCTTCCCGGTCATCGAGGATGGGCCCGACGACGTCGTCGGGCTCATCCACGTCAAGCAGGCCACGGCGGTACGTGTCGGGCTGCGCGCCAAGACACCCGCGTCGGCGGTGATGTCGCAGCCGGTGCTGGTCCCGGTGCACGTCGAGCTCGACCCGCTGCTGGAGCTGCTGCGCGGCCGCGGCATGCAGATGGCCGTCGTCGTGGACGAGTACGGCGGCACCGACGGCGTCGTGACCCTGGAGGACGTGGTCGAGGAGCTCGTCGGCGACATCGCGGACGAGCATGACCGGCCGGGTGCGCACGCCCGCCGCCGGCGCGACGGCAGCTGGTCGCTGTCCGGGCTGCTGCGTCCCGACGAGGTCCGCGACCTGACCGGTGTGGCGCTGCCCCAGGAGGAGGACTACGAGACGCTCGCCGGCCTGGTCCTGGACCGGCTGGGTCACGTGCCGGGGGTGGGGGAGAGCGTCACCGTCGACGTCACGCCGGCCACGGTGGTGGACGACCTGGACGCCGACCCCGCGCCGCCGCAGGTGGCCGTGCTGGTGGTGGAACGGATGGACGGCCGCCGCATCGACCGGGTCCGGATGTCCGTCGCTGCTGCGGTAGAGGCGGGCCGGCCGTGAGCGACCTGACCGGTCTGCTGCTCGCAGTGGTGCTGCTGGGCCTGAACGCGTTCTTCGTCGGCGCGGAGTTCGCCCTGATCTCCGCGCGCCGGACCCGGCTCGAGCCGCGGGCCGCGGCCGGGTCGAAGGCGGCGCGCACCACGCTGCGGGCGATGGAGAACGTCTCGTTGATGATGGCGGGCGCCCAGTTCGGCATCACGGTGTGCTCGCTGGGACTCGGTGCCATCGGAGAGCCGGCGGTCGCGCACCTGCTCGAGCCGGCCTTCGAGCGGCTGGGGCTGTCGGCGACCTCGCTGCACGCGGTCGCGTTCACGGTGGCGCTCGCGCTGGTCGTCTACGCCCACGTGGTGATCGGCGAGATGGTCCCGAAGAACATCGCGCTGGCCGGACCGGAGCGGGCGGCGCTCGTGCTCGCCCCGCCGCTCGTCGCGGTCGTCACCGTCCTCAAGCCGTTCATCCGGGCGCTCAACGCCGTGAGCAACGGCCTGCTGCGGCTGGCCCGCGTGCAGCCCAGGGCCGAGGTGGCCTCCACCTTCAACCGGCAGGAGGTCGCCGGCCTCATCGAGCAGTCCCGTACCGAGGGCCTGCTGGACGCCGACGAGTACGACCTGCTCATCGGCGCGCTCGGGTTGCGTGAGCGCACCGTGAGCACGGTGGTGATGCAGCTCAGCGAGCTCGTCACGGTGCGCCGCGGCGCGAGCGTGAGCACGGTCGAGCGGATCTGCGCAGCCACCGGTTTCTCGCGGCTGCCGGTGACCGACGGCAACCGGGTCGTCGGGTACCTGCACATCAAGGACGTGCTCGAGCCCGATCCGGCCAAGCGCCGCCGGCCGGTCGCCGACAAGTGGATCCGGCCGATGGCCGCGGTCCGGCACACCGACCTGCTGCACGAGGCGCTGCAGGCGATGCAGGCGCGCGGTACGCACATGGCCCGGGTCGGCGACGAGCACGGACGGGTGCGAGGCGTCGTCACCCTCGAGGACGTCCTGGAGGAGCTGGTCGGGGAGATCCGCGACGCCAGCCACGCTGTGACGCTCGCCTGAGCCGCCAGCCCGCCGGGTGGATGGAGTCGCTGCGGGCAGGAGCACCGGGCCCGCCTTCCTGGAGGACGACGCGGTTGGCCACCACCACGAGCAGTCGACTGGCGGCGACGGGCGCGCGGACCGCCCTGCGTGGCGTCCGCGGCTGGCTGCTGGAGGGGCTGCCGGACCAGCGCGGGCGGGTCGAGGGCCCGCACACCCAGGCGCCGGCCGAGCCGCACCGCCGCTACCCGTGGTGGCAGGTGATGTGCCTGACCGGCCTGGACTACTTCTCCACGCTGGGCTACCAGCCCGGGATCGCGGCCATCGCCGCCGGGTCGCTCGCGCCGGTCGCCACGCTGGTGCTGGTCACCGTGACGCTGGCCGGTGCGCTGCCCGTCTACCGGCGGGTGGCGGAGGAGAGCCCGCACGGCGAGGGCTCGATCGCGATGCTGGAGCGGCTCCTGCCGTTCTGGAGGGGCAAGCTGTTCGTGCTGGTCCTGCTCGGCTTCGCCGCCACCGACTTCATGATCACCATCACGCTGTCTGCGGCGGATGCCACCGCCCACGCGCTGGAGAACCCGGTGCTGCCCGCGGCGCTGCGCGGCCATCAGGTGGCCATCACGCTGGTGCTCGTCGCGCTGCTCGGCGCCGTGTTCCTCAAGGGCTTCGGCGAGGCGATCAGCGTCGCGGTCCCGCTGGTCGCGGTCTACCTGACGGTCAACGCCGTCGTGGTGGTGGTGGGCCTGTGGCAGGTCGCGAGCTCACCGCAGGTAGTGACCGACTGGCAGACGGCGCTCACCACCGCGCACGGCAGCAACCCGTTGCTCATGGTTGGCCTGGCGCTGCTGGTGTTCCCGAAGCTGGCGCTCGGCCTGTCGGGGTTCGAGACCGGCGTCGCCGTGATGCCGCACATCCAGGGTGAATCCGGCGACACCGAGGAGCGGCCGCTGGGCCGGATCCGCGGCGCCAAGAAGCTGCTCACCACCGCCGCCGTCATCATGAGCGTCTTCCTGGTGGCGAGCAGCGTCATCACCACCCTGCTCATCCCTCCCGAGGCGTTCCGGTCCGGTGGTCCGGCGAACGGCCGGGCCCTGGCCTACCTCGCCCACGAGCACCTCGGCAGCGGCTTCGGCACGGTCTACGACCTGTCCACCATCGCCATCCTGTGGTTCGCCGGCGCCTCCGCGATGGCCGGGCTGCTCAACCTCATGCCCCGCTACCTGCCGCGGTACGGGATGGCGCCGGACTGGCTCCGCGCGGTGCGGCCGCTGGTGCTGGTGCTCACGGCGATCGCCTTCCTCATCACCGGGATCTTCCGGGCGAGCGTCGACGCGCAGGGCGGCGCGTACGCCACCGGCGTGCTCATGCTGATCACCTCGGCGGCGGTGGCCGTGACGCTGGCCGCCCGCCGGGCCGGCCAGCGCGGCCTGACCGTGGCGTTCGGGATGATCACCGCGGTCTTCGTCTACACGACCGTGGTCAACGTGCTGCAGCGGCCGGACGGCGTGCAGATCGGCGCCTGCTTCATCGCCGGCATCGTGCTGGTGTCGTTCCTGTCCCGGCTGCACCGGGCCTTCGAGCTACGGGTGACCCAGGTGGTGCTGGACGACCGGGCGGCGCACCTGGTCGGCGACGGCGACGGCGACGCCGGCAGCAAGCTGCGGCTGATCGCCAACGAGCCGGACGCCCGCGACCTGGCCGAGTACGACGCGAAGATCCGACAGGTCCGGGAGGACCACGACCTCCCGCCGGCCGCCGGCATCATCTTCGTCGAGGTCACCGTCACCGACCCGTCGGACTTCGCCGGCGAGCTGCAGGTCCGCGGGGAGGTCCGGTACGGCTTCCGGCTGCTGACGATGGAGAGTTCCAGCGTCCCGAACGCGCTCGCCGCGCTGCTGCTGCACCTGCGCGACGCCACCGGTCGGCAGCCGCACATCTACTTCGAGTGGACCGAGGGCAACCCGGTGGTCAACATGCTGCGCTTCCTCGCGTTCGGAGCCGGCGAGGTCGCGCCGGTGACGCGGGAGGTGCTGCGCGAGGCCGAGCCCGACCCGGCCCGCCGGCCCCACGTGCACGTCGGCTGACCAGTCATGCAGGCGGCAGCGGGACCTGCCGGCTCAGCTCGCCGGTGAGGACATGCGCGATCAGCAGGACCTGCGCGACCGTCGCGTCGCTCAGGAAGACCGCCTCTCGCGATCCTGCGCACAGCGTGCCCAAGAGCCGACCGGCGCCGTCCACCAGCGGCGCGCTCAGGAAGGTGCGGACCCCCATCCTGGCCGCGGACCGGCTCTCGGCGAGATCGTGCTGAGCGTTGCTGGTCCAGAGCAGGCCCTTCTCCCGCATCACCCGGTCCATCGAGCCGGCGTACGGGACCGTGAAGCCCTCCGGCAGCTCCAGGTCACCGGCGTTGCGGACGTACCGGTGCTCGAACTCGGACGTCCCGTGGAGCACCATGAGGTAGCTCGTCTCGAGGCCGGTGGCGCTCAGGACCGCGTCCAGGAGCGGCCGCGTCAGGCCCTCCAGGTCAGGTCCGGCCTGCACGGCCTCGGCGAGCACCACGCTGAGCTCGGCGCTGCTGTTGATGAGGATGTGGCGGGACGGCCGCGGAAAGCCGTCCACCTGCGGTGCCTCGCTCGGCCGGCCCAGCAGGTAGCCCTGCATCAGCGTGACGCCCAGCCGGGCCAGCGTGTCGAGCTCGGCCTGCGTCTCGACGCCTTCGGCGATGAGGGCCGCGCCGGCGGTGCGGGCAAACGCCACGAGCGAGGCCGCGAGGGCCTGCCGCACCGGGTGCAGGTTGATGTCCCGGACCAGCGACAGGTCAGCCTTGATGAAGTCCGGCTCCAGCCACAGCACGTGCCGGAAGCTGGCGTAGCCGGCGCCGGCATCGTCGATCGCCAGCTGTAGGCCGGCTTCGCGGTGCGGCCGCAGGGCGGTCATCAGCTCGGCGTAGTCCAGGACCGGGGCGTGCTCGGTGATCTCGACGACGACCCGGTCGCGCTCCACCTCTGCCATGAGGCCGGCGAACTCGGCGCTCAGGATCGCCTCGGGTGACAGGTTGATGCCCAGCAGGCCGGTGTGGCCGGGCTCGGCCAGCCGCTGCAGCGCGGTCCGGGCGGCGGCCAGCTCGAGCGGGACGCGCAGTCCCACGGTGCCGGCGTGGTCGAACCAGGCATCGGGCCGGTGCGGGGCGGTGTCGAAGCGGGCCAGCGCCTCCACGCCGATGGACCGGCCGGTGCGGATGTCGACGACGGGCTGGAGCACGCACCGGCGGCCGACGCCCTCGATCGCCTCCAGCACCTGCGCCTGCGTCACCAGGCGCTCGGCCTCGAGGGCCCGGGACGGCGCGGAGAGCTCCCCGATGATGCTGGCCAGCATCTCCACCACGGTGAGGTCGCGCTCGGCCAGGGATGCGTCGGGGCTGGAGCTGGTGAGGCACAGCATCCCGTGGACCTGACCGTCGGCCCGCCGCACCGGGATCCCGACGTAGGAGCCGATGTCCAGGGCCTGCGTGACCGCCAGGTCGCGGGTCTCGGAGTGGGCGCGGGCGTCCGTCACGACAGCAGGCAGTCGGCCGTCCAGGACCCGCACGCAGTAGGAGCCGACGAGCTCCGCGCTGGCGCCCTCCTGCGGCCCCTGGCCGGGCTGCGCGCTGGCGACGTGGGTGAACACCTGCGCGTCGCCGGCGAGCTCGGAGGCCCAGGCCACGTCCATGCCCAGGTGCCGGCGCGCGATCTCCAGCACCCGGCGGACCGTGTCGCGGTCGTCTTCGTCACTCCCACGACCGTCCACCAGGTCAGCGGGGCCGGCGGGCGCGTCGGGGCGTAACTGCATGCTGGAGTTCTCGGCGGGTCACAGGCCGGGGCTGCAGCCTCCGCGCGCTGAACGGTCCAAAAGGACCGGCAAGCCGACGCGTGACCTCGCCCGAGGGAGGATGTAACTGGCCCAGAAGGACCAGCTACCACCACCCGTTCGGACCCCCAGGCCCGCGGCTCAGTGGCCACCCGGCGCTGACCGCTCCGGGCCCGGTTCCTGGAGCCGGTAGCCGACCCCACGCACGGTCTCGATCGTGGTCAGCCCGAACGGGGCGTCGAGCTTGCGGCGCAGGTATCCGATGTAGACCTTGACGACGCTCGAGTCGACGGCCAGCTCGGCGTCCCAGACGTGCTCGGCGATCTGCGCTGAGCTGAGCACCTGCCCCCGGCACCGCACCAGGTACTCCGCCAGCGCGAACTCCCGCGGGGTGAGCGGGATCTCGGCGCCCCGGCGCCAGCAGCGGCGGGCGGCGGGGTCGAGCCGCAGGTCTCCCAGCTCCAGCAGCGGGGCGCGCTCGGCCGGTGCGCGGCGCAGCAGCGCACGCAGCCGGGCCACCAGCACCAGGAAGGAGAACGGCTTGGCGAGGAAGTCGTCGGCGCCGAGGTCGAGGGCATCGGCCTCGTCGTACTCACCGTCCTTGGCGGTCAGCATGAGGATCGGCACCAGCGAGCCGGCCGCCCGCAGCCGGCGGCAGACCTCATAGCCGGACAGCCCGGGCATCATGAGGTCCAGGATGATCACGTCGAAGGCGTTCTCCTCGGCGAGCCAGAGGCCGTCGATGCCGTTGGAGGCGACGTCGGTGACGAACCCCTCCTCGGCCAGGCCGCGGGCGAGCGCCTCGCAGAGGGCTTCCTCGTCGTCGACGAGCAGGGCTCGCACGGTTCCTCCTGGCTGTCGGCTCCGGGGTCGGCCTCCACTGTGGTCGGTCCTGGGTTAAGGCCCCGCCAACGCTTACCGGGGTCTTACGTGCCGCGGGCATCGTGGGCTTCGCAGAGCACCCGGCCGGACCGTCCGGCACCCCGAGGCGGCTCTGCGAGGAGCACCACAACCCCCAGAGGAGCAGAACCCATGAACAGGACCAAGATCGCCGTGTTCGCGGCGGCCGTGGCGACCGTCGCCGCAACGGGCGTCGGCACCGCCCTCGCGGCCGGTACCCACCACGCGGCGCCGACCCGGATCGCCCCGGTGGCTCCGGCTGCGGTGGCCCCGGCTGCGGTTGCCCCCAAGGCCGCTGTCCCCCAGGTCGCTGTCCACCAGGCGGCCGTGCCCAAGGCCGCCGCACACCAGGCGGCGGTCCCCAAGGCCGCCACCGAGCCGGCCGGTCCCGACACCGACAACGTCCAGCAGGGCGACCAGAACGCGCCCGACACCGGCAACGGCAACGGCAACGAGAACAACAACGAGAACAGCAACGAGAACAGCAACGAGTCCGAGAACGCCTCCGACGGACCCGGGGGCTGGGCCGACACGTCCGCGAACGCTGACACCCAGCAGACGGGCGAGCACTAGCACCAGGCCGCGCGGAGCAGGACTGCCCTCAGGCGTCCTGCTCCGCGCGTGCGTCTGCGGGCTCGGGCGCCGGGACCAGCGGGAGCCGCACGACGAAGACCGCGCCGGCCGCGCCGTCCGGCCGGTCCCCGACGGCGATCGAGCCCTGGTGCGCGGTCACGATCTGCAGCGCGATGGCCAGTCCCAGCCCGGCGCCGGCGCCGGTGCTGGGGCGGGACCGCGACTCCGACAGCCGGGTGAAGCGGTCGAAGACCCGGTCCCGGTCGGCGGCCGGGATCCCCGGCCCGTCGTCCAGCACCGACAGCTCGGCCTGCCCGTCGGCCACGGTCAGGCCGAGCCGGACCGCCGTCCGGGAGTGCGCCGCCGCGTTGTCGCCGAGGTTGCGCAGCAGGCGTCCGAGGTCGAGCTCCGACCCGTGCACCCGGGCCGGTTGCAGACCGGCCACCTCGACCCGCGGACCCCCCAGCGCGCGCAGCCGGCTGGCCTCGGCGAGCACCAGCTCCTCGAGGTCGACGGCGCGGTCCGGCCGGGCCGCACCCTCCTCGGACCGGGCCAGGAACAGCAGGTCGTCGATCAGCTCCGTCATCCGCTCGGCCTGCTGCTGCACCCGGCCCAGCACCCGGCCCCAGAGGACCGGGTCGGGGTGCGCAAGCGCGACGTCGACCTGCGCCCGGAGGGCGGTCAGCGGGCTCCGCAGCTCGTGCGAGGCGTCACCGACGAAGCGCCGCTGCCGCAGGCCCGCGTCCGCCAGCCGCTGCAGCATCTCGTTGAGGGTGGTGGCGAGCCGGGCGATCTCGTCGCGGCTCGCCGGCACCGGGACGCGGCCGTCCACGGCGCTGCCGTCGATCGCGGCAGCCTGCGCCCGCATCCTCTCGACGGGACGCAGCGCCCGCCCGACGGCCAGCCAGGTCACCAGCCCGACGAGGCCGAGCAGGACCGGGGCTCCCACCCCGAGCAGCATGGCCACGGTGGTCGTGGTGGCATCCGCAGCGCGCAGTGAGGTGGCCACGTACACCCAGCCGGGCCCGCCGCCCTTCAGCGTCACCGGCTCGGCGACCATCCGGTAGGTCTCCTGGTTCTGCCCGATCGGCAGGCGGTCGCGGCTCAAGGCCTGGGCGACCCGCCGTCCCGGTGGCGACGGCACGATCGGGGCCTCGCCGCTGATGTTCGGGCTCGCGGCCAGGACGTGCCCGGCCGCGGTCACGACCTGCACCACCGAGCTCTCCTCGCTGAAGCTCGTGAGGGTGGGCTGGAGCCGGCCGGCGGTGGCCAGCGCCGCCACGTCCCGCGCCCGCGCGTGGTTGGCCTTGTCGACGCCGTCCACCAGCGACCGGTGCACCAGCACGACCAGCAGCACCCCGCCGAGCACCAGCGCGGCGGCGACGATGGCGGTGGCGGTGGCGGTCGTGCGCACCCGGATGCCCAGCCGCGCCGGCCGGGAGTGGTCCGCCTGTCGCCCTCGCACGGCGCGCCCCCTCGTCGTCGACGCCCGCTCACCGTACGCGCGGTGACTGGTCAGCGGGTGGGCGCACAGCCGCCTGACAGGTAGTCGGGGCAGGATGGCGGGGTGAGCGATGAGCGCCCGCTGCGGGGACCGGACTTCCTGCCCTACCTGCTGCCCGAGCCGCCGGCCGCTGC
>JAOPVD010000338.1 GCA_025966295.1 Frankiales bacterium
CCCGGGCCGATCAGGTGCTGCTGGCCGACCACCTCGTCGAGCGTGCGCGGCCGCATCCGCACCGCGAGAGGGGCGACGCGCGCCGCGGCGTCCTCCTCCGCAGCGTCGAACAGGCTCGGCTCCACGCCATCGACCCTACGTCCGACCGGCGCCACCCCCGCCGATCATGGAACTTGTGCCCGCCGCGCACGCTCACGGTGCGGGCACAAACCCCATGATCGGCGGGGGGCGGGGAGGTCTGGCTAGCCTGCTCGGGTGGCTGTGACCGTCCTGACCTCCGCCGCCGAGGTGCTGGTGGCGACCGACCACGACCCGTACGTCCGGGGCACCCTGCGCCGGCCGATGGTCAGCGGCTGGGCCGGGCACGGGGCGGTCGCCTGGCGGGCCACCGACGCCGAGGAGCGGCTGCCGTACCTGATGACCCTCGGCGCCCCGGACCGGGTGGCGCTGCTGGTCGAGGAGCTGCTGCCGGAGCTGCGCAACCAGCAGCCCATCACGCTGCCCCGCGGGACGGCCGCCCTGCTGCCGGCCTGGGTGGCGCTGGACGGCACCGACTGGGACTTCCGCTGGCTCGGCGCGCCGCCGCCGGAGCAGCCCGGGGAGGACGCCGTCGTCGACGTCAGCGCCGCCGAGGTCGAGGCGCTGCTGCCGGTCGCGTCACCGACCGCCAGCGCCCAGCCCGGCGACCCCGCCGTACGGCGCTGGGTCGGCGTCCGCGGACCGGCCGGGCTGCTGGCCTGCGCTGCGGACACCTCCAGCGCCACCGGCGTCGGGCACCTGTCGAGCATCGCGGTGCACCCGGACGCCCGCGGCCGCGGGCTCGGTGCGGCCGTGACGGCCCGGCTGGCCCGGCAGCTGCTCGAGGACGGCTGCGACATCGTCACCCTCGGCATGTACGCCGAGAACACCGCCGGGCGGGGGCTCTACGACCGGCTGGGCATGAAGGACGACCACCGGTTCAGCAGCGGTCCGCTCCAGATCCGCAGCCGCTGGTAGCTCAGCCCTGCTCGGGCAGGGCGTCGACGCCGGCTTCGGCGCGCTGCTGCGGGGTGATCGGCGCCGGCGCGGCGGTCAGCGGGTCGTAGCCGCCACCGCTCTTCGGGAAGGCGATGACCTCGCGGATCGACGGCGACCCGGACAGCAGGGCCACCACCCGGTCCCAGCCGAGCGCGATGCCGCCATGCGGCGGGGCGCCGTACGAGAAGGCCTCGAGCAGGAAGCCGAACTTCTCCTGGGCCTCCTGCTCGGACAGCCCCATCACCTTGAAGACCCGCTCCTGGATGTCCTTGCGGTGGATGCGGATCGAGCCGCCGCCGATCTCGTTGCCGTTGCAGACGATGTCGTAGGCGTAGGCCAGCGCGTCCGCCGGCTCGGTGTCGAAGCTGTCCAGGAACTCCGGCTTCGGCGAGGTGAAGGCGTGGTGCACGGCGGTCCAGGCGCCGGTGCCGACCGCCACGTCGCCGGAGGCGGTGGCCACCGAGGCCGGCTCGAACAGCGGCGCGTCGACCACCCAGACGAACGCCCACTCCGACTCGTCGATGAGGTCGAGGCGGCGGGCGATCTCGACCCGCGCCGCACCGAGCAGCGCCCGGGACGTGCGCTCGTCGCCGGCGGCGAAGAACACGGCGTCGCCGGGCGAGGCGCCGGTGGCCGCGGCCAACCCGGCCAGCTCGGACTCCGAGAGGTTCTTGGCCACCGGGCCGGTGACGGTCCCGTCCTGCTGGAACAGCACGTACGCCAGGCCGCGGGCGCCGCGCTGCTTGGCCCACTCCTGCCAGGCGTCCAGCTGCTTGCGCGGCTGCGCGGCCCCGCCGGGCATGACGACCGCCCCGACGTAGGGGGCCTGGAAGACCCGGAACGGGGTCTCGACGAAGTACGACGTCATCTCGACCAGCTCGAGCGCGAAGCGCAGGTCCGGCTTGTCGGAGCCGAACCGGCGCATCGCCTCGGCGTAGGTCATCCGCGGGATCGGCGTCGGGATCCGGTACCCGATCAGGTCCCAGAGCGCGACCAGCACCTGCTCGGCCAGCTCGATGACGTCGTCCTGGTCGACGAAGCTCATCTCGACGTCGAGCTGGGTGAACTCCGGCTGCCGGTCGGCGCGGAAGTCCTCGTCGCGGTAGCAGCGGGCGATCTGGAAGTACTTCTCGGTGCCGGCCACCATCAGCAGCTGCTTGAACAGCTGCGGCGACTGCGGCAGGGCGTACCAGGAACCGGGCCGCAGCCGGGCCGGCACCAGGAAGTCGCGGGCACCCTCGGGCGTCGACCGGGTGAGCGTCGGCGTCTCGATCTCCAGGAAGCCGCGGTCGTGCAGCACAGCCCGGGCGGCGTGGTTGACGTCGGAGCGCAGCTTCAGTGCCGCGGCCGGCCCGGTGCGGCGCAGATCCAGGTAGCGGTACTTCAGCCGGGTCTCCTCCCCCACCGACTCCTCGTCGAGCTGGAAGGGCAGCGGCGCGGCCGGGGCCAGCACCTCGAGCTTCTCGACCGCGACCTCGACCGCGCCGGTGGGCAGGTCGGGGTTCTCCTTGCCCTCCAGCCGCTTCTGCACGGTGCCGGTCACCTGCACGCAGTACTCGGCCCGCAGGTCGTGCGCGACCGCGTCGTGGAGCACGACCTGCACCAGGCCGCTGCGGTCGCGCAGGTCGAGGAAGGCCACCCCGCCGTGGTCGCGACGGCGCGCCACCCAGCCGGCCAGGGTGACGGTCTGGCCGGCCTGCTCCTCGCGGAGCGTGCCGGCCTCGTGGGTGCGCATCATCGGAGCTTCTCTTCCACTGTGGTCGTGAGGTCGGACAGGGGTACGGCGACCTGGTCGCCGCTGGTGAGGTCCTTGAGCTGGGCCACGCCGGCCTCGAGGTCGCGGTCGCCGACCACCACCGCCCAGCGCGCACCGGACCGGTCCGCGGCCTTCATCGCGCCCTTCAGGCCGCGGTCGCCGAACGACATCGCGGCCGCGATCCCGGCGGTCCGCAGCTCGGAGACGGTGGTGAGGGCCCACGCCTTGGCAGTGGCTCCGAGGGGTACGACGAACGCGGTCAGGGCTGAGGCAGGCAGGCTGACGCCCTCCGCCTCGAGAGCCATCAGCGTCCGCTCGATGCCGAGGGCCCAGCCGATCCCGGGCAGCGCGGGGCCGCCGATCTCCTCGGACAGCCCGTCGTAGCGCCCGCCCCCACCGACGGCCGACTGCGCGCCGAGCCCGTCGTGCACGAGCTCGAAGGTGGTCCGGGTGTAGTAGTCGAGCCCGCGCACGAGCCGCGGTGCGGCCTCGACCGGGACGCCGAGGTCGGC
>JAOPVD010000254.1 GCA_025966295.1 Frankiales bacterium
AGGGTGCCGGCGACCGCGACCAGCGCCGCCCGGGCGTCGTCGACCACCTCGAGCACGCTGTGGCACAGCACCAGGTCGGCGCTGCCGGGCGCGACCAGCTGCGGCAGGTCGCCGAGGTCGCCCTGCAGCGCCTCGACCCGCAGGCCGCGCTCGGCGGCCCGCCGCTGCAGCGCAGCGAGGGAGTCGGGGCTGGGGTCGACGACCGTGACGTGGTGGCCGGCCTCGGCGAGCGGGACGGCGAAGCCGCCGGTGCCGCCGCCGGCGTCGACGACCACCAGGCCGGTGCCGGTCGTGTCCTCCTCGGCCAGGACGGCGGACAGCACCTCCCAGACGACGGCGGTGCGGACGTTGCCGGCCGGGCCGCCTCGGGGTCGCTGCTCCATGCCGGGCAGCCTAGTGCGGGGGCGGCCGCCCGCCGCCGTCTCGCCGGGCGCCTCACCGGCCCGCGCTGCCCGGGCTGGAGTGCCACAGCTTGCGGGGCGCCGCGCCCCCGTCGCCGGCCGGCTTGATGTCGGCGTAGGGGTTGGCCTTGAACCCGGTCGAGTAGACGTGCACCGCCCCACCCACCGCCGCCTCGCTGACGACGGCCGGGCCGTCCATCACCTCCCAGACCGCCTCCAGACCGCCCTGCTGCCAGGCGGCGTGCAGCTCCGGGAGCTCCCACGCGCCGTGCGCCAGCAGCGAGATCCCGCGCGGCCCGGTCCGCCGTACCTCGCCCCGGATGACGAGCAGCCAGGAGTGGAACAGGGTGCTGGCGTAGCCGACCTGCGCCTGCTCGAAGAAGGTCGCGTCGACCGGGCCGGTGCTGTCGTCGAGGGTCACGAACACCACCCGCCGACCGGTCCGGATCGGCGGGGTCTGGGTCGCCACCTTCACCCCCGCCACCAGGACGCTCTGCTGGTTGCGGCAGCCGAGCAGGTCACGGGCCCGGGTGGTCCCGAGCTCGGCCAGGAACGGCGCGTAGCCGTCGAGGACGTGGCTGCTCACGTCCAGGCCGAGCACGTCCAGCTCGGCGCGGGTGCGCTCGGCCTGGGTCATCTCCGGCAGCCCGCTGGGGGCGGTCTGCTCGGGGGCGTCGCCGAGGTCGAGGGCGAGCTGCATGTCGACCGGCGCGACCACGGCGGCGGCCCGCGACTGCTTGGCCTGCCTGGCTCGTACGTCGTCCAGGTCGGTGACCGTGACGGACGGCTTGGCCTTGCGGCCCTGGGGCCGGCCCTTCTGCACCGAGCGCGACCAGCGGTCGAGCTCGGCGACCTGGAGCAGCAGGTCGCGGCGGGTGACCTGACCGCGCCGGCGGCCGGGGACGGCCGAGCCCAGGCCGTACAGGGAGTCGAAGGCGCCGGCCACCACGAGCCGCTCCACCACCGGGCGGGAGACGGCGGCGCGGTGCCAGAAGTCGGACAGGCTGGCGTAGGGACGGCCGGCCACGATCCGGGCGACCTCGGCGTCGTGGATGCCGCGCACGTCGGCCAGCCCGATCCGGATGCCGTGACCGCGGCCGTCGGGCAGCCGCAGGTCGGCGGCCCGGCTGCGCGGCGGGGCGCCGAGGATCGCCGGCGGCGGCTCGTCGAGGAAGCCGACCTTCTCGACGGTGTACTCGGGCAGCGAGGCGTTGACGTCGAGGGACAGCACCGCGATCCCGAACTGGCGGGCGTCGTCGAGGATGAGCCGCTTCGGGTACATGCCGGGGTCGTGGGTGAGGACCCCGGCCAGGAACGCCGCCGGGTGGTGCGCCTTGAGCCACGCTGACTGGTAGGTCGGCAGCGCGAACGCGGCCGCGTGGGCCTTGCAGAACCCGAAGGAGCCGAAGGCCTTCAGCACCTCCCAGACCCGGTCCACCACCTCGGGCGGGTAGCCGCGGGCGAGCGCGGCCGGGGTGAGCCAGACCCGCACCTCGTCCTGGCCCTCGGGGCTGCCGAGGGCCCGCCGCACCTCGTCGGCCTCAGCCAGGGAGCAGCCGGTCAAGGTGGCCACGATCATGAGGACCTGCTCGTGGAAGACCACCACGCCGTAGGTCTGCTCCAGCGCCGGCTTGAGGTCCTCGTGCAGGTACTCCGGCGGGTTCCAGCCCTGCCGGGCGTTGAGGAACGGCCGCACCATGTCGCTTTTCACCGGCCCCGGCCGGAACAGCGAGATGTCGGTGATGAGGTCCTCGAAGGTCGACGGCGCGAACTTCCCGACCAGCTCCCGCTGCCCCGGCGACTCGATCTGGAAGCAGCCGAGGGTCTTGGTCGAGCAGATGAGGTCGAAGGTCTGCGGGTCGTCGCGGGCGAGGCTGTCGACGTCGACCGTGATGCCCTCGACCGTGGCGACCTGCTCGACGGCGTAGGCCATCGCGGACTGCATCCGGATGCCCAGCACGTCCAGCTTGAGCAGCCCCAGCGCCTCCACGTCGTCCTTGTCGAACTGGCTCATCGGGAAGCCCAGCCAGCTGGACTCGACGGGGGTGCGGTCGAGCAGCGTGCGGTCGGACAGCAGCACCCCGCACGGGTGCAGGGCGATGTGCCGTGGCAGGCCGTCCAGCCGCTCGACGAGCCGCAGCAGCAGGTCGAAGCGCCCGCCGGAGTTGAGGTTGCTGGTCCGCAGCTCCGGCAGGTCGCGCATCGCGGCGCGCACCTGGTTGGCGCGGATGTGCGGGAAGGCCTTGGCCAGGGCGTCGACCTCCCCGGGCGGCAGGCCGAGGGCGGCGCCGACGTCGCGGATGCCGTGCCGGGCCCGGTAGGTGTCCATCATCGACACGCAGGTGCAGCGCTCGCCGCCGTAGGTGCCGAGGATCTGCTCGTAGACCTCGGTGCGGCGGGCCGACTCGACGTCGACGTCGATGTCGGGCAGCTGGTGGCGCAGCGGCGACAGGAACCGCTCCATGAGCAGGCCGTACCGGATCGGGTCGACGTCGCTGATGCCGAGCAGGTAGGTGACCAGGCTCCCGGCGCCGCTGCCGCGGGCCGCGGCCCGCACCCCCATGCCCTTGATGAGGTCGACGACGTCGGCGACGGTCAGAAAGTACGAGGGATAGCCCAGCGTCTTGATGACCCCGAGCTCGTCCTCGAGCCGGGCCCGGACCTGCGCGGTCGCGGGCATGCC
>JAOPVD010000255.1 GCA_025966295.1 Frankiales bacterium
CATCACGGTCAAGTCGTCCCTGACCCTGGCCGCGTCGGCCAAGGGCCGGGTCGGCACCTTCACCGGCAAGGTCTCCCCTGCCGTGGTCGGTCGCACCGTGACGATCTACTACATCAAGGGTGGCAAGGCGGTCGCGGCGGGTTCCGCCAAGGTCGCCAAGGGTGGTACGTACACCTACAGCCGCACCTTCGCGGCGCCGGGTCAGAAGGTCTCCTTCTTCGCCCAGTCCGCTGCGGACTCGCTGAACGCCAGTGGTCGGTCGCTCACGCGCCAGATCACGTTCGGCCGCTAGAGCACGGAGGCAGTAACCCTGCTGCTGGGGCGGACCGGTGACGGACCGCCCCAGCAGCCAGGGAGCTATGACAAACACGAGAGGCCCCGTCCACCAGGACGGGGCCTCTCGTCGTTCTGGTTTAGGGGACGGTGACGGTGCCGAGCTTGCGGAGCTCGGCGACGATCGCGGCGCCGCTGTCCGGGAGCATGGCCGTGGTCAGGTCCACGCGCAGCTTGCGCGGACCGGTCAGGCTGGCGCCGACCACGCCCTCCATTGCGGCGAGCCGGCCCAGGGCGTCCTTGAGGTCCTGGTCGCTGACGCCCTCCCGGGCGGTGACGACGTAGGCCAGGGCGACGGGCAGTGTCGCGGTGGAGGTGGGGGCCGCGGGGGTCGGGCTCGGCGTCGCGGCCCCTGAGTCGCTGCAACCGCTCAGGACCAGTGGGACGCAGGCAGCGAGCAGGGCAAGGCGCGTAGTCAAAGGCATGCGGTCATGCTGCCCCACCGCACCGCCCCTCACTCAGTTCAGGCGGGCCCGGGCCGAGCGGGCCTGCTTGCGGGCCGTCTCGGCCTCCTGCTCGTCCGCCATCTCCACCAGCGAGGCGTACGCCTCCAGCTCGGTGGCCCCGCCGACGTGGTCGCCGAGCCGGACCAGCAGCTCGCCGCGCTCCCGGCGCAGCGCCACCGGGTGGTGCGGCAGCAGCAGTGACAGCTCGGTGGCCCACAACCGGGTGCGGGCGGTCTCCAGGGACCGCTCCTGGCGGGCCGTCAGCGCGCGGATGTTGGTCAGCACCCGCAGGAGCAGCGCCGGGGGCTCCAGAACAGGCTCCAGGGGCGCCTCAGGGACCCGCCGGCCCCCGTTGAAGGGGTCGACCACGGTGTCGGCGCCGATCCGCACCAGCACGTGCCCAGGCAGCCCGAGCGGGACGGCCCGGACGCCGCGCCGGGCGGCCACCTCGCACCAGACCACCGCCAGCAGGATCGGCAGCCCCCGGCCGCGGCGGAGCACCTCGTGCAGCAGCGAGGAGCGGACGTCGTCGTAGTCGGCGGCGGCACCACCGAACCTGGCCTGGCCGCCCAGCGCGACCTGCAGCGCCGCGGCCGGGTCGTCGCCGAGCGGCCCCACCGCCGCGGCCAGCGCGTCCAGCACCGTCAGCGCGCGGTCGACGTCGAGCTCCGGCTCGACCTCGCAGCCGATCAGCAGGCAGGCCAGCGCCAGGTCGACCGGCTCGGCCCGGACGACCTCGAAGAACCGGCCGCGGGAGGCCGCGGTCACCGGCGGCGCTCCGGCGCGGGCGGGACCTTCTTGGCGGCCACCACGGTGCCCTCCGGCACCTCCACCACGGCGCCGTCGCGGCGCTGCACCCGGACCACCCCGTCGGCCCAGGAGAGCAGGTCGCCGAGGACGTCGCCGTACCCGCCGTCGGGCAGTGTGCGGCGCAGCGAGATGCGCACGCCGCGGTCGCCGGGGCCCACGTCGCGCGTGAACCTCACCCCGGTTGGTCGTGAGGAGTCCACGGCTGGGAGACTACGGGGGCTAACCGTGCCCTGAGAGGAACCCCTGCAGTGACCTACGTGATCGCCGAGCCCTGCGTCGACGTCAAGGACAAGGCGTGCATCGAGGAGTGTCCGGTCGACTGCATCTACGAGGGCAAGCGCTCGCTCTACATCCACCCCGACGAGTGCGTGGACTGCGGCGCCTGTGAGCCGGTCTGCCCGGTCGAGGCGATCTACTACGAGGACGACGTGCCCGCGCAGTGGAAGGACTACTACCGCGCCAACGTCGACTTCTTCACCGAGACGACCAGCATCGGCTCGCCCGGCGGCGCCAGCAAGGTCGGCCCGGTCGACCTGGACCACCCCGTCGTGCTGGCCGTTCCCGAGGGCAAGAACACCGAAGGCCTCTGACGGCCGTGCAGGGCTGGGCCGCGCGGGCGCAGCTGCCGGCGTTCCCGTGGGATCGCCTGGTGCCGTACGGAGACACCGCGCGTGCCCACCCGGACGGCATCGTGGACCTGTCGATCGGCACCCCGGTCGACCCCACTCCGGCGGTCGTGCAGCAGGCGCTCCGGGACGCGGCCGACGCGCCCGGCTACCCGCTCACCATCGGCTCGCCGGCGCTGCGGCAGGCCCTGGTGGACTGGGCGACCCGCCGGCTGGGCGCCAGCGTCAGTGAGCGCCACGTGCTGCCCAGCATCGGCAGCAAGGAGCTCGTCGCGCTGCTGCCGTCCCTGCTCGGCCTGACCGGGCAGAAGATCCTGATCCCGGCGCTGGCCTACCCGACCTACGACGCCGGCGCCCGGCTGGCCGGCTGCGAGCCGGTGCCGACCGACGACCCGACCGGGCACGACCCGGCCGGCGTCGGGCTGGTCTGGATCAACAGCCCCAGCAACCCGACCGGCGAGGTGCTGGCGGCCGACCGGCTCAAGGCGGTCGTGGACTGGGGGCGCCGGCACGGGGTGCTCGTCGCCTCCGACGAGTGCTACCTCGAGCTGGGCTGGGACACCGAGCCGCTGTCGGTGCTGCACCCGAGCGTCAGCGGCGGCAGCCCCGACGGGGTGCTCGCCCTGCACTCGCTGTCCAAGCGCTCCAACCTGGCCGGCTACCGGGCCGGCTTCGCGGTCGGCGACGCGCAGGCCGTGGCGCTGGTTGTCGAGGCCCGCAAGCACATCGGGCTGCTGTCGCCGGCGCCGGTGCAGGCCGCCACGGTGGCGGCGCTGGCCGACGACGAACACGTGGCGGAGCAGAAGGAGCGCTACCGGGCCCGCCGGGAGGTGCTGCGGCCGGCCGTCGAGAAGGCCGGCTTCCGGATCGAGCACTCCGAGGCCGGGCTGTACCTGTGGGCGACCCGCGACGAGGACTGCTGGGACACCGTCGCCGCCCTGGCGGCGCAGGGCGTCCTGGTGGCCCCCGGCGCCTTCTACGGTGCGGCCGGCCGCCGGCACGTCCGGCTGGCTCTGACAGCAACCGACGAGCGGGTCGCGGCGGCCGCCGAGCGGCTCAGCATTTAGCCCGACTCGACCGTTCACAATGCACTGAGCCCGCCGGTCTCGAGGAGACCGGCGGACTCAGTGGCGAGCAGCGGACTACCCCTCGAGGTAGAAGCAGTGGCGGTTGTTGAAGGTCTGACAAGACCCGTTCTGTGAATCGCTGTGCTGCACGACGCCGTTGAGAGACGACGTCCGGGTGTAGCCGACGCTCTCCAGCAGGGTCGACCCGGTCTGGGGCAGGCCGGCGGCCACCGCCCCTCCCTTGGCCTGGTACGTCCCGCTGGTGCTGGACAGGGTGCATAGGTCACTCGAGGCGGCATAGGTGTCCCCGGACCATTGGGCGCTGCTCTCCCACTTCTCGCAGTTGGCGACGGCCTGGTACTTGCTGACGATCGTGGTGGTGCCGATCTTCGTCAGCGCCACGACGCTGCCCGTGGCGTTCGTTCCCGCGCGGGATTCCGTAACGACGGCACCCCAAGGGTAGTTATAGACGTTGCTGCTGTTGTGCGGCTTCGCCGGGCTGAGCTTCGCGAGGAGGATGGTCTTCGCCGGGCCGCTGGCGGCGCCGTAGGCGTACCCGGTGGCGGTCGACCCGCTGTTACCGCCCTTGGCCAGCGTGGCGGCCGTTCCGTTGTCGCTGCCCGTGACGATGATGGCGGCCGCACCCCTGTTGAGGATACCCGCGCCGGATGTCTCCGCCTGGGCCGTTCCGCCGGCGATCACAGGGAGGGCGAACGCCGCTCCGCAGGTGGCGAGAGTGACGATTCTCCGTGTGGTCGTGCGCATCTGGCTCCTTCAGCAGGCCGACGCGGACGCGTCGTACTAGACGGAACGTAGTGGGCAGCCGACACGTTCGAAGCCGCTTCGCGGATGTGTCAGCCCCGTCGACAGGGACCACTCCGTGGCCGAGCGGTTCAGCGTTTAGCCCGACTCGGGCGTCCGCGATGCACTGAGCCCGCCGGTCTCGAGGAGACCGGCGGGCTCAGTGGCGAGCCGCGGACTACCCCAAGCCCACGACGATTTCGTCGTCCCGGTCGCGGTTGTTGAAAGTCTGGTAAGACCGGTTGTCCGACGAGTTGCCCTGCTGGCCGTTGGTGTGAGACCACGAATCGCTGTAGCTGTAGCTGTTCAGCTCGGTGGAGCCGGTCTGGGGCAGGCCGGCGGCGACCGCGCCTCCCTTGGCCTTGTACGTCCCGCTGGTGCTGGACAGCTGGCAGCCCTCCGAAGCGCTGGCATAGTTCCCGTAGTGGTAGGAGGTGTAGCCGTACGTGCTCTTCTCGCAGTTGGCGACGGCCTGGTACTTGCTGACGATCGTGGTGGTGCCGACCTTCGTCAGCGCCACGACGGTGCCCGTCGCGGTCGTTCCCGCGCGGGATTGCTGGATGGTGATCCAACCGTAGTCATTGGTGCTGCTGCTGTTGTACGGCTTCGCCGGGCTGAGCTTCGCGATGAGGATGGTCTTCGCCTGGCCGCTGGCGGCGCCGGAGGCGTTCCCGGTGGTGGTGGTCCCAGTGTTGCCGCCCTTGGCCAGCGCGCCGGCCGTTCCGTTGTCGCTTCCGTAGATGGAGACGCTGGCGCCCCTGTCGTTGAGGAGCCTGCTGGACGTCTCGGCGGCCTGGGCTGTTCCGCCAGCGATCACAGGGAGGGCGAACGCCGCTCCGCAGGTGGCCAGAGTGACGATTCTCCGTGTGGTCGTGCGCATGTGGCTCCTTCAGGCGGGTCGACGCAGGTGCGTCGTACTAGACGGAACGTAGTGGGCAACGACCACATTCGCAGCCGCTTCGCGGATGTGTTGAAATAGCCCGAACGGCCTACTGGCTAGTACATGTCATGCCGGAGGGCATCTGAGCGGGGGCCGGCCGAAGGTGGGGTCCGAAAGGACCACGAAACCTCATCAGCTCGGACGATGTGCCCAGGCGGATGTCAGCACATGCTGTGGCATCACGCCCACCCACCACGTGAGGAACCCTGTGAGCACCCGACGAAAGACCCTGACCCGCAGTGCCCTGGTGCTCGCCGGCCTCGCCGCGACGGCCGGCTGCAACGGCAGCTTCAGCGGCGGTGGGACGATGCCCGCCGCTTCCGGAGCCGGGAAGGCGGTCACCTTGATGAAGGTGTTGTGTTCCCCGAGCACCCAGCAGGTCACCGGCGTGCTCGCCTACGCGGACCCGAGCGCCCGCGTCTCGGTAACCAGCAAGATCCTCAGCCCCGGCTCGACCTTCCTTGAGGAGGTCCTGGCGGTGGACTTCAATGAGTTCCCGCGGTTGGCGGGTAACCAGATTGGCAAGGCCATGGTGCCGGCCGATTCCTGCGACAACGACCCGAGCCGGGGGCGCTATGTAGGGACGTACGGGCAGGCCGGCTCGCTCGGCACGTTCCGCTACGCCGTCGACGCTGACAGCCGCTGCCAGTCCGGCTACCGCGTCGCGGTGTCGTTCCAGGGCGGCCGCTTCGCCGGCTACAGCAACGACGGCTGCGTCACCGGCACGATCCGCCCCATCACGGCGAAGTAGGGCCAGGCTGCCCGGGCATCCGCGGGCTGCCCGGGCCCGCTGGCTAGGGTCTGGGGCATGACCGACAGCCCGATCAGCCCGACCATCGACGAGCTCTGGGAGCGCCGCGCCGACCTCACCCCTGAGGACCTCGACGCCCGCAAGGAGATCGTCGCCGCCGTCGACCTGCTCGACACTGGCCAGGCCCGCGTCGCCCGGATCGTCGCGGACGAGGTGGTCGTGGACGAGCGTGCCAAGCGCGCCATCCTGCTGAGCTTCAAGGTGCTGCCGATGGTCGAGGGCCGCAACGGCGACTTCTACGTCCACGACCGGGTGCCGCTGAAGACCACCTTCGACGGCGTCCGGGTGGTGGCCGGCGCGATCGCCCGCTGGGGCTCCTACTTCGAGCCCGGCGTCGTGCTCATGCCCAGCTACACCAACATCGGCGGCTACGTCGGCGCCGGCTCGATGGTCGACACCTGGGCCACCGTCGGCTCGTGCGCGCAGATCGGCAAGAACGTGCACCTGTCCGGCGGCGTCGGCATCGGCGGCGTGCTCGAGCCGCCGAACGCCGCCCCGGTCGTCATCGAGGACGAGGCGCTGATCGGCAGCCGCAGCATGGTGGTCGAGGGCGCCCGGGTCGGCAAGGGCGCGGTCCTCGGCGCCGGCACCATCCTGTCCGCCTCGATGCCCGTCATCGACGCCGAGACCGGCCAGGAACTCAGCCGCGGCCGGGTGCCGGACTGGTGCGTCGCGGTCGGCGGCACGCGCCCCAAGGAGTTCGGCGGCGGCACCTTCGGGCTGCCCTGCGTGCTGGTCATCAAGCGGCTGGCCGAGGGTGAGCGGCACGACAAGGCGCAGCTCAACGACGTGCTCCGAGGGCACGGGCTGTCGGCCTGATGCTCGACCTGGCAGGCGATCCCGTCGCGCTGACGGCCGCGCTCGTCGACGTCGAGAGCGTCAGCGGCGACGAGGCGCGGCTCGCCGACCAGGTCCACGACGCGCTGCTCGCGCTGCCGCACCTGGTGGTCGACCGGGACGGCAACAACCTGGTCGCCCGCACCGACCTCCGGCGCGACCGGCGGGTGCTGCTCGCCGGCCACCTCGACACGGTGCCGGTCGCGGACAACCTGCCGAGCCGCCGCGACGGCGACCTGCTGTTCGGCTGCGGCACCAGCGACATGAAAAGCGGCGACGCGGTGCTGCTGCACCTGGCCGCGAGCCTCAGCGACCCGTCGTACGACCTGACGTTCGTGCTCTACGACAACGAGGAGGTGGCGGCCGAGAAGAACGGCCTCAAGCGCCTCGTCGAGGACCACCGCGACTGGCTCGACGCCGACCTGGCGATCCTCATGGAGCCCACCAACGGCCAGGTCGAGGCGGGCTGCCAGGGCACGCTGCGGGTCGAGATCCCGCTGACCGGCCGGCGCGCCCACAGTGCCCGCAGCTGGCTCGGGGTGAATGCCATCCACGCCGCCGCCCCGGTGCTGCAGCGGCTGCAGGACTACCGGGCGCGGGACGTCGACATCGACGGCTGCGTCTACCGGGAGGGCCTGCAGGCGGTGCGCATCGACGGCGGCCACGCCGGCAACGTGGTGCCGGACAGCTGCACCGTCACCGTGAACTTCCGGTTCGCCCCGGACCGCTCCGAGGAGCAGGCCCTGCAGCACGTCCGCGACGTCTTCGCCGGGTACGACGTGCTCCTCACCGACAGCAGCGGCGGGGCCCTGCCGGGCCTCACGCAGCCGGCCGCCGCGCACTTCGTGCAGGCGGTCGGCGAGCAGCCGGTGGCGAAGTACGGCTGGACCGACGTCGCCCGGTTCTCCGCCCTCGGCATCCCGGCGCTGAACTACGGCCCGGGCGACCCGAACCTCGCGCACACCCGCGAGGAGCACGTCGACGTCCGGCAGATCACCCGGGCGACGACGCTGCTGCGGGGGTACCTGGCCTGAGCCCGGGTAGGGCCCCGGGCCTCCCACGATCGAAGGAGCCCCCCGTGTCCCAGGACCTCAGCGGCAAGACCGTCGCCTTCCTCGTGGCCCCCGAGGGCATCGAGCAGGTGGAGCTCACCGAGCCGTGGCAGGCCGTCACCGAGGCCGGCGGCACCCCGCGGCTCGTGTCCACCCAGGACGGCAAGGTGCAGGCCTTCAACCACCTCGACAAGGCCGACACCTTCCCGGTCGACGAGACCGTCGACGGCGCCGACGTCACGTCGTACGACGCTCTGGTGCTGCCCGGCGGCGTGGCCAACCCGGACCTCCTGCGCACCCAGCCGGCGGCCGTGCAGTTCGCCAAGGCGTTCTTCGACGCCGGCAAGCCGGTGGCGGCGATCTGCCACGCGCCGTGGACGCTCATCGAGGCCGGCGTCGTCGCGGGCCGGACGCTGACCAGCTGGCCGTCGCTCAAGACCGACCTGCGCAACGCCGGCGCCGAGTGGGTCGACCAGGAGGTCGTCGTGGACCGCTCCGGCCCGTCGCCGCTGGTCACCAGCCGCAAGCCGGACGACCTGCCGGCCTTCAACGGCAAGCTTCTCGAGGTCTTCGCCAGCTAGGTTCTGGCCCATGGAGGACAGCCGTCGCGAAGATGAGCACGAGGCCGTCGAGGCCAACGCCGAGGCCCAGGGGTCGCACCTGACCACCCCGCCCCAGGAGCGGCAGGAGGGCCCGGTCCGCCGGCGCGGCCGGCAGGTCAAGCACAGCACCACCGACCAGCGGCTGCTGGACAACCGCGGTCCGTCGGACTGGGTGCACACCGACCCCTGGCGGGTGCTGCGCATCCAGTCGGAGTTCGTGGAGGGCTTCGGCATGCTCGCCGAGCTGCCCAAGGCCGTCACCGTGTTCGGCTCGGCCCGGACGCCACCGTCGGACCCGTTCTACGCCCAGGCCGAGGAGCTGGCCCGCAAGCTGTCCAAGGCCGGCTACGCCGTCATCACCGGCGGCGGCCCAGGCATCATGGAGGCGGCCAACAAGGGCTGCCACGAGGCCGGCGGCACCTCGGTCGGGCTCGGCATCGAGCTGCCGTTCGAGCAGTCCATGAACGAGTACGTCGACCTGGGCATGGTGTTCCGCTACTTCTTCGCCCGCAAGACCTGCTTCTTGAAGTACTCGGTCGGCTACGTCGGCTTCCCCGGCGGCTACGGCACCCTCGACGAGATCTTCGAGGCCCTCACCATGATCCAGACCGGGAAGATCACCAGCTTCCCGCTGGTGCTGTTCGGGGTGGACCACTGGACCCCGATGCTGGAGTGGATCAAGGGCACGCTGCTGGCCGACGGGATGATCAGCGTGGCCGACATCGACCTGTTCCAGCTGACCGACGACATCGACGAAGTGGTGGCGCTGATCCAGGAGGCGGAGCGCGAGCGGTTCGGCCTGGACGTGCTCGACTAGCCGTGGCCGCGATCTGCGTGTTCTGCGCGTCCTCGACGCGCATCGACCGGGCCTATGTCGAGCTGGCGGCCGAGGTCGGCACCGAGCTGGCGCGCCGCGGGCACAGCCTGGTCAGCGGCGGCGGGGCGCTGTCGTGCATGGGGGCGGTCGCGGAGGCGGCCCGGGCCGGGGGAGCGCACACCCTCGGCGTCATCCCGGCCGCGCTGCTGGACCTGGAGGTCGGCGACCAGGGCGCGGACGAGCTGCTGGTGGTCGACGACATGCGGACCCGCAAGGGCCTGATGGACCGCCACGCCGACGCCTTCCTCACCCTGCCCGGCGGCCTCGGCACCCTGGAGGAGCTCACCGAGGTCTGGACCTCGCGGTTCCTCGGCATGCACGTCAAGCCGGTGGTCGCGCTCGACTACGACGGGCTGTACGCCCCGCTGCGCGCCCAGATCGAGCTCATGGTCGAGCGCGGCTTCGTCCGGCGGGAGGCGGCCGCGGCGCTGCAGTGGGCCGCCACGGTCGAGGAGGCGTTCACGCTGCTCGAGGCCGGCCTGGCGGACCCGGTGCGGATCGTGCCGACGGTGGCCGAGAAGCTCGAGGCCGAGCCGCCCGCCGGCTGACCTCCGCCGCCTCCGCCGCCTCGGCGGCCGAGTCTGCGACGATGCCGGGCGTGTTGACCGTGTTCGCCGTCCTGGCCGTCATCGCTGTGCTGTTCGTGGCCGCGGCGGTCGCGACGCACGAGGGCCCGGTGCTCGTGGACGTGCCGCCGGACGACGCCGACCTGGTGCTGCCCGACAGCGCGCTGCAGCCGGAGGACATCGCCGAGGTGCGCTTCGGGATGGCGCTGCGCGGCTACCGGATGGCCGAGGTCGACCAGGTGCTGGCCCGGCTGACGGCCGAGCTGGCGGCCCGCGACTACCGGATCGCCGACCTGGAGCGGGCGCTCGTGGAGCTGGTCGAGCCGGCGCTGGAGGAGGTCGAGGAGCGCGGGTGGGAGCCGCTCGAGGCCCCCGCGGCGACGTCGCTCAGCGGGCCGGCGGCGGTGCTGCCGGTGACGGCCACGGTCGCGTCCGACCCGGCCGCGGTGCACGCGCCGGTGCCGGCTGGCGATGACCCAGGGCCTGTTGAGGACGAGCCGGCGGCCGCCGAGGGCGAGCCAGCTGCCGCCGAGGTGGACCTGGTCGCCGACGACGCCGCCTTCTCGGTACCGGCGGCGCCCGCTGAGGAGCCGGCGTACGAG
>JAOPVD010000367.1 GCA_025966295.1 Frankiales bacterium
CGGACTGGCCGCCGGCGTGCTGGTCCTGCTCGGCGCCACCGGCGCGGCCAGCGTGCCCGTCGAGGTGGTGCTGGCCGCCGCGCTGGCGACCGTCGGCGCCGGGCTCGTCGTCGGGGCCTTCTTCGGCCGGGCGCCGGGCCTGACCGCCCTCGCCGTGCTCCTCAGCCTGGCGCTGGGCGCCACCGCGGCGGTGCGGCCGGCGATCGATGCCGGGGTCGGCGACCGGACCTGGACGCCGACGGCCAGCGCGTCGTACCGGCTCGGCGTCGGCGAAGGGACCCTCGACCTGCGGTCGCTGCCGGCCACCGGCGACCCGGTCGCCCTCAAGGCCCGGGTGGACGTCGGTCACCTGCTGGTGCTGCTGCCGGACCGCCTGCGGGTCACGATCGACGCCCGTGCCGGGATCGGGGACGTCCAGCTCTTCGGCACCGACACCAGTGGCCGCCGGGCGGTCCAGCACGTCGATTCCGGACCGCCCGGCGGTCGCCGGGTGACCCTCGACCTCAGCGTCCGCACCGGCGTGGTGGAGGTGCGTCGTGGCTGACCGTCGCGTGCACCTGCCGTCGCTGGTGGTGGGCCTGCTGTCCCTGGTCTACGCCGGCCTGTTCCTGCTGGACCGCTCCGGCGCGGCCGACGTCGATGAGTACGTCGTCCTGGCCGGCACCCTGATCGCGCTCGGCGCGGCCGGGGTGATCACCTCGGCCCGCCGGCTGCTGAGCCGACCGGACGCGTCCAGCTGAACAGCACCATGTCGCGTGCCGTCCCGTCGCGGTTGCGGCGGGACTGCCGCGCGACCCCCTCCCGGACGAAGCCGGCCTTCTCGGCGGCCCGCTGCGAGCCCAGGTTGTCGACGTCGGCGAGCAGCTCCACCCGGGCCAGGCCCAGCACGTCCAGCCCCCACTGCGCCAGCAGCCCGGCGCCCCGGCCCGCCACCCCGCGGCCCCGAGCCCAGGGCGCGGTCCAGTAGCCGACCTCGCCGTACCCGCGGTCCCGGCCGTGCAGCTTGAGGCCGAGCGCGCCGATCAGCTCGCCCGTCGCCGCGTCGGTGACCGCCAGCTCGGCCGAGGTGCCGTCCGCCCAGGCGCCGGAGACGAACTGTTCGAGGTAGCTGCGGGCGTCGGCCAGCGTGTAGGGCACCGGCACCGGCAGCCACCGGGCGGTCAGCGGGTCGCCGCAGGCCCGGGCGGTGTCGGCGGCGTCCTCGGGGCGCCAGCCGCGCAGCGTCACCACGCCGTCGGTGAGCACCGGGGGAGCGGGCAGCGCCCGCCGGTCGGCGACCGGCTCGCCCCGCAGCAGCGACCCGACCCAGGCGTCGCGCCGGCTGCCGTGGTGCAGCAGCCGGCGACGGCGGAGCCCGTCGACGCGGAAGCCGCACTTCTCCGCGACCGCCCGGGAGCCCCAGTTCCCGACCGCCGCCGTCCACTCGATCAGCTCGAGGTCGAGGACGGCGAAGCCCCACCGGCAGACCGCTCCGACCGCCTCGGTCATGACGCCGGTGCCCCGGCCCTCGGCGGCGCACCAGTAGCCGACCTCGGCGGCGCCGTCCTGGATCGCGTGCAGCCCGACGTAGCCCAGCAGCGCGCCGGTGGTGGCGTCCAGGACCGCCCAGGAGGCCCGGGTGCCGTCCGCCCAGCCGGCCGGCGCGACCGTGGTGACCCAGGCGTGCGCGTGCTCCCGGGTGTACGGCGAGGGCACGGTCGTCCAGCGCTGGATCTCGGCGTCCTGGCAGGCCGCGAGCACGGCGTCCTCGTCGTACGGGCTCCACGGGCGCAGGTGCAGCCGCCCCGCGCTGATCTCTACCGGCTCCATGTGACACCACCCTGCCAGGGCACGTAGCCGGGGTGCGAGGCGTTTCCCGCCTAGGATCGGCGGTACCAGTCGATGAGGGAGTCGAGTTCGCGTGGTGTTTTCCAAGATCCTTCGCGCCGGTGAGGGCAAGATCCTCCGCCGGCTCAAGGCGATCGCCGATGCCGTCAACGACTACGAGGACGAGGTCAAGGCGCTGTCCGACGCGGAGCTGCGCGCCAAGACCGACGAGTTCAAGGCCCGCCTCGCCGAGGGCGAGACGGTCGACGACCTGCTCGTCGAGGCCTTCGCGGTCGCCCGCGAGGGCGCCTGGCGCACGCTGGGTCAGCGTCCGTTCGACGTCCAGGTCATGGGTGGCGCAGCGCTGCACCTCGGCAACATCGCCGAGATGAAGACCGGTGAGGGCAAGACCCTCACCTGCGTGCTGCCGGCTTACCACAACGCCCTCGAGGGCAAGGGCGTCCACGTCGTCACCGTCAACGACTACCTGGCCCGCCGCGACTCCGAGAACATGGGCCGGGTCCACCGCTTCCTCGGCCTCAACGTCGGCGTCATCCTCGCCAACGAGACCCCCGAGCAGCGCCGGCCGCAGTACGCCGCCGACATCACCTACGGCACCAACAACGAGTTCGGCTTCGACTACCTGCGCGACAACATGGCGTGGAGCAACGAGGAGCTCGTCCAGCGCGGCCACCACTACGCGGTCGTCGACGAGGTCGACTCGATCCTCATCGACGAGGCCCGCACCCCGCTCATCATCAGCGGGCCGGCCGACATGGCCACCAAGTGGTACCAGGAGTTCGCCCGGATCGTGCCGCGGCTGGTCCGCGACGTCGACTACGAGGTCGACGAGAAGAAGCGCACCATCGGCGTGCTCGAGAGCGGGGTCGAGAAGGTCGAGGACCAGCTCGGCATCGAGAACCTCTACGAGGCCGTCAACACGCCGCTCGTGGGCTACCTCAACAACGCCCTGAAGGCGCACAACCTCTACAAGAAGGACAAGGACTACGTCGTCCAGGACGGCGAGGTCCTCATCGTCGACGAGTTCACCGGCCGGATCCTGGCCGGGCGTCGCTACAACGAGGGCATGCACCAGTCGATCGAGGCGAAGGAGGGCGTGGCGATCAAGGACGAGAACCAGACCCTCGCCACGATCACGCTCCAGAACTACTTCCGCCTCTACGAGAAGCTCTCCGGGATGACCGGTACGGCGTCGACCGAGGCCGCCGAGTTCGACCAGACCTACAAGCTCGGCGTCATCCCGATCCCGACCAACCGGCCGATGCTGCGGGCCGACGACCCGGACGTGGTGTTCAAGACCGAGGTCGCGAAGTACGACGCCGTCGTCGAGGACATCGCCGACAAGCACGAGGCCGGCCAGCCGGTCCTCGTCGGCACCGTCTCGGTGGAGAAGAGCGAGTACCTCTCGACGCTGCTGCGCAAGCGCGGGATCCCGCACGAGGTGCTCAACGCCAAGCAGCACGACCGCGAGGCGGTCATCGTCGCGGAGGCCGGCCGCAAGGGCGCCGTCACCGTGGCCACCAACATGGCCGGCCGCGGCACCGACATCATGCTGGGCGGCAACCCCGAGTTCCTGGCCGCGGCCGAGCTGCGGGGCCGCGGGCTGTCGCCGGTCGACACCCCGGGCGAGTACGAGGCGGCCTGGCCGGCTGCGCTGGACAAGGCGAAGGCGGCCGTCGCGGCGGAGCACGAGGAGGTGGTCGCCGCCGGCGGCCTCTACGTCCTCGGCACCGAGCGGCACGAGTCCCGGCGCATCGACAACCAGCTGCGCGGCCGCTCCGGCCGGCAGGGCGACCCGGGCCTGTCGCGCTTCTACCTCTCGCTCGGCGACGACCTGATGCGGCTGTTCAACGCCAGCGCCGTCGAGTCGATCATGACGCGCCTCAACATCCCCGAGGACGTCCCGATCGAGAGCAAGATGGTCTCGCGCGCGATCCGCTCGGCGCAGACCCAGGTCGAGGCCCAGAACTTCGAGATCCGCAAGAATGTCCTGAAGTACGACGAGGTCCTGAACCGCCAGCGCACCGTCATCTACGACGAGCGCCGCAAGGTCCTGGGCGGCGCGGTCCTGCACGAGCAGGTCCGCAGCATGATCGACGAGACCGTCGAGAGCTACGTGCTGGCCGAGACCGCTGAGGGCTACCCGGAGGAGTGGGACCTCGACAAGCTCTGGACCGCGCTCAAGACGCTCTACCCGGTCGGCATCCCGCTCGAGGCCGTCGAGGCCGAGCGCGACGGCCTGTCGGCGGAGTACCTCGCCGAGGAGTTGAGGACCGACGCGCAGTCGGCCTACGACCGCCGCGAGGCCTCGCTGGGCATCAGCCCCAGCGGCGAGCCGGTGCTGCGCGAGCTCGAGCGCCGGGTGCTGCTGTCGGTGATGGACCGCAAGTGGCGCGAGCACCTGTACGAGATGGACTACCTGCAGGAGGGCATCGGCCTGCGCGCGATGGGTCAGCGCGACCCGCTGGTCGAGTACCAGCGCGAGGGCTTCGACATGTTCGCGGCCATGATGGACGCCATCAAGGAGGAGTCCGTCGGGTTCCTGTTCAACGTCGAGGTGCAGGTCGAGGAGCAGCAGCCCCCGGCGCCGGTCGAGCTCATCGCGACCGGCCCCGGCGAGCGGGCCGGTGAGGTCGTGGTCGAGCACCTGCACGCCGCCGAGCCGACCCCGGCGGACGAGGTGCCGGCCTCGCCGTACAGCCTGACGCAGGCGCAGGAGGCCCCGGCGCCCGCACCGTTCACCGTCGACCCGCAGCCGGCCGACCCGAGCCCGGGCGTCACCGCGGCCGAGACGGCAGCCGGCCTCCAGGCCGGCGAGGTGCTG
>JAOPVD010000016.1 GCA_025966295.1 Frankiales bacterium
GATGCGGAACGGGTTGACGGAGTTGACCAGCGTCACGGGGTAGTGGTCGGACAGGTCGCGGCACAGGTCGAGGCAGTCGTCGAAGTTGCCCTGCACCTGCAGCAGCCGGGCGCCGTGAACCAGCGCCAGCGCGAGCTTGCCCAGGGCGATCTTGCCCTCGGGCACGAGCACCGCGCAGGTCATGCCGGCCCGGGCGGCGTACGCCGCAGCGGAGGCGGAGGTGTTGCCGGTGGAGGCGCAGATGACCGCCTGGCTGCCCTCCTCCTTGGCCTTGCTGATCGCCATCGTCATGCCGCGGTCCTTGAAGGACCCGGTGGGGTTGGCGCCCTCGACCTTCAGGTGCACGTCGCAGCCGGTGAGGGCCGACAGGTGCGGGGCGGGGACCAGCGGTGTGCCGCCCTCGAGCAGCGTGATGACCGGGGTCGCGGCCGTGACCGGCAACCGGTCGCGGTACTCCTCGATGAGCCCGCGCCAACCGGCGCGCGCGACCGTCGTGGTCATCTCTGGCCCTCCACCCTCATCACCGATGCCACGTCCCGGACGACGTCCAGGCCGCGCAGCTCCTCGACCACCGCCTGCAGCGCCGCGTCGGTCGCCGTGTGCGTGACGACCACCAGCGACGCGTCGTCGCCGTGCCCCTCCTGGCGCACCGTGCGGATCGACACGTCGTGCGCGCTGAAGGTGTTGGCCACCGCGGCCAGGACGCCGGCCTTGTCGGCCACGTCGAGGCTGATGTGGTAGCGGGTGACCACCTCGCCCATCGGCTGCACCCGCAGGTCGGCGTAGGAGGACTCCCCCGCGCCGCGGGCGCCCGACAGGGTGTTGCGGGCGACGGCGACGAGGTCACCGAGGACGGCGCTGGCAGTGGGCGCTCCCCCGGCACCGCGACCGTAGAACATCAGCTGGCCGGCGGCGGCGGCTTCGACAAAGACGGCGTTGTAGGCCTCGCGCACCGAGGCCAGCGGGTGCGAGCGCGGGATCATCGCCGGGTGCACGCGGACGCTGACGCCGCCGCCGTCGCGCTCGGCGATGGCGAGCAGCTTCACGACGCAGTCCATCGCCTTGGCGCTGGCGACGTCCGCCGCGGTCACGTCGGCGATGCCCTCGCGGTGCACGTCGGCGGCCGTCACCCGGGTGTGGAAGGCCAGCCCGGCGAGGATCGCGGCCTTGGCGGCGGCGTCGAAGCCCTCCACGTCGGCGGTCGGGTCGGCCTCGGCGTAGCCCAGGGCGGTGGCCTCGTCGAGGGCCTCCTGGAAGCCCATGCCGAGCTCGTCCATGCGGGTGAGGATGTAGTTCGTGGTGCCGTTGACGATCCCGATGACCCGGCTGACGTCGTCGCCCACCAGCGACTCGCGCAGCGGCCGCAGGATCGGGATGGCACCGGCGGTGGAGGCCTCGTAGTACAGGTCCGCGCCGCCCTCGAGCGCGGCGGCGTGCAGCGTCGCGCCGTCCTCGGCGAGCAGCGCCTTGTTGGCGGTGACGACGCCCTTGCCGGCCCTGAGCGCGGACACGATCAGCGAGCGGGCCGGCTCGAGGCCGCCGATGACCTCGACCACGATGTCGACGTCGTCGCGGGCCACCAGCGCGGCGGCGTCGGTGGTGAACAGCGCCTCGTCGACGTCCAGGTCGCGGCGCTTGCCCAGCCGGCGCACCGCGATGCCGGCCAGCTCGAGCGGCGCACCGACCCGGGCGGTGAGGTCGTCGGCGGTGCTGTGCAGCAGCCGGACCACCTCCGACCCGACGGTGCCGCAGCCCAGCAGCGCGACGCGCAGCGGCCGGACGTCAGCGGCGCTGGTCATCGGATCTCCACCGGGTCGAAGACGGTGCTGGTGCAGCAGGTGCAGGTGCGGCCGGCCTGGTGCCGGCGCAGCGCCTGCGCCTTGCGGGCGGACAGGACGATGCCGGTCAGGACGACCACGAGGTACGGGCCGAGGGCGAGCCAGCCGAGCGGCGCGAGCGCCAGGCCCACGACGGTCAGCACCCCGACCAGGGCGGCGACGAACAGCCCGGCGGTGCGGGGGCTCATGACTGCGCCCTGTCGCGCAGCCAGGACCGCAGGCACAGCCCGAGCAGGACGAGCTGCACGACCAGCAGCCCGGCCTGGAGCAGCGGGTGCAGCCCGCCGAGCACCAGGCTGAGCCCGGTCACGAGCAGCGTGGCCCAGAGCAGCTGCGAGGTCGTGTAGCGGCTCATCCGACGTCCAGGGCGAGCAGGTCGTCCTCGGTCTCGCGCCGCACGATGACCCGGCTCACGCCGCCGGAGACCGCCACCACCGGCGGCCGCGGCACGTGGTTGTAGTTGGACGCCATCGAGCGGTGATAGGCCCCGGAGGCGGGTACGGCGACCAGGTCGCCGGGCGCCAGGTCGGCCGGCAGGGGCACGTCGTGCACGACGATGTCGCCGCTCTCGCAGTGCTTGCCGCAGAGCGTGACGTTTTTGGGCTCCGCGGTGGAGCGCCGGCTGGCCAGCACCGCGGTGTAGCGCGCGTCGTACAGGGCGGTGCGGATGTTGTCGCTCATGCCGCCGTCGACGGAGACGTAAGTGCGCAGGCCCGGCAGGTCCTTGACCGTGCCGACCTCGTAGACCGTGACGGTGGTGGGCCCGACGACCGCGCGGCCCGGCTCCACCACGACCCGCGGCACGGCCAGCCCGGCGGCGGCGCACTCCCGCTCGACGATGGTGCGCAGCCCGGCGGCGTGGTCGGCGGTGCTCATCGGGTCGTCGGCCGCGGTGTAGGCGATGCCGTGGCCGCCACCGAGGTCCAGCTCCGGCAGCTCGATGCCGTGCTCGTCGCGGATCGCGGCGAGCAGCTCCACCATGCGGTGCGCGGCCAGCGAGAAGCCGTGGGTGTCGAAGATGTGGCTGCCGATGTGACAGTGGATCCCGACCAGCTCGAGGGCCGGCAGCGTGACGACCCGGCGGACCGCCTCGGCGGCGGCACCGGAGGCCAGCGAGAACCCGAACTTCTGGTCCTCCTGGCCGGTCTGCACGTACTCGTGGGTGTGCGCCTCGACGCCCGGGGTGACGCGGACGTAGACCCGCTGCCGGACACCGGCCCGGTCGGCCACCGCGGCCAGCCGGACGATCTCCTCGAACGAGTCGACGACGACGGTGCCGACGCCGGCCGCCACCGCCCGCTCCAGCTCGGCGACGCTCTTGTTGTTGCCGTGGAACCACAGCCGCGCGGGCGGGAAGCCGGCGGCCAGCGCGACGGCGAGCTCACCGCCGGTGCAGACGTCGAGGCCGAGGCCCTCCTCCTGCACCACCTTCACGACCGCCTTGGACAGGAAGGCCTTGCCGGCGTACGCCACGTCGGCACCGGAGGGCCAGCCGTCGAAGGCCTGCCGCCAGGCGCGGCAGCGGGCCCGCAGGTCGTCCTCGTCCAGCACGAGCAGCGGGGTGCCGTACTGCTGCGCCAGGTCGCGGACGTCGAGCCCGCCGATCTCGAGGACACCGTCCGCGGAGCGGCTGGCGGTGCTCGGCCAGACGCCGGGGACCAGGTCGCTGGTCGTCACGGTGGTGGTCACATCCGCTCCGGGGCGGTGACGCCGAGCAGGCCGAGGCCGTTCTCGAGCACGGTCCGGGTGGCCTTCCAGAGCAGCAGCCGGGGCGCGGTGGTGTCGGCGACCGGCTCGTCGCCCTTGGGCAGCACCTGGCAGTCGTCCCAGAAGCGCTGCGCGCTCTTGGCGACCTTCTCCTCCAGGTAGCGCGCGACCCGGTGCGGCTCGCGCAGCTCGGCCGCGGTGGCGACCACGCTCGGGAACTCGGCGAGCGCCAGCAGCAGGTCGTTCTCCCGCGGGTGCGTGAGCAGCGTCAGATCGGCGTCGTCGTCGACCGTGAGGCCGAGGTCGGCGGCGTTGCGCAGCACGGACGCGGCCCGGGTGGCGGCGTACTGGACGTAGAAGACCGGGTTGTCGCTGGTCTTGCGGGCCCACAGGTCCAGGTCGATGTCGAGCTGGCTGTCGGCGCTCGAGCGGACGAGCGCGTACCGCGCCGCGTCGACGCCGATCGCCTCGACCAGGTCCTCGAGGGTGATGACGGTGCCGGCCCGCTTGCTCATCTTCAGCGGCTCGCCGTCGCGCAGCAGGTTGACCAGCTGGCCGATGAGGATCTCGAGGTTGACGCCCGGGGTGTCCCCGAAGGCGGCGCACATCGCCATCATCCGGCCGACGTAGCCGGTGTGGTCGGCGCCCAGCATGATCACGACCCGGTCGAAGCCGCGCTCGCGCTTGTCCAGGTAGTAGGCCAGGTCACCGGAGATGTACGCCGGGTCGCCGTCGCTCTTGATGACGACCCGGTCCTTGTCGTCACCGAACTCGGTGGTGCGCAGCCAGAGCGCGCCGTCCTGCTCGTACATGTGGCCGAGGCCCCGGAGCCGCTCGATGGCCCGCTCCACCGCACCGGACTCGTGCAGGGCGTTCTCGTGGAAGTAGACGTCGAAGTCGACCCCGAAGTCGTGCAGCGAGGCCTTGATCTCCTCGAACATCAGGGCCACGCCGCGCTCGCGGAAGACCTCCTGCGGGTCCTGCTGGCTGAGCACGTCCGGGACCTGCTCGGTCACCCGCTGCGCGATCTCGGCGATGTACGCGCCGCCGTACCCGTCCTCGGGAGCGGGCTGGCCCTGGGCGGCGGCGAGCAGCGAGCGGGCGAACCGGTCGATCTGCGCGCCGTGGTCGTTGAAGTAGTACTCGCGGCTGACCTTGGCCCCGCTGGCCTGCAGCAGCCGGGCCAGCGCGTCGCCCATCGCCGCCCACCGGACGCCGCCGATGTGGATCGGCCCGGTCGGGTTGGCGCTGACGAACTCCAGGTTGATGTTCTGCCCGGCGGCGCGGTCGTTGGTGCCGTAGGCGGCCCCGCTGGCGAGGACCTGCCGGGCCACCTGGCCGAGGGCGTCGCCGGACAGCCGGATGTTGAGGAACCCCGGGCCGGCGATCTCGACGCTGTCGATGCCCTCGGCCTGCTCGAGCCGGGCGGCGACGAGCTGCGCCACCTCCCGGGGGTTCTTGCCGGCGGGCTTGGCCAGCACCAGCGCGATGTTGGTGGCGTAGTCGCCGTGGTCCTTGACCTTGGGGCGCTCGACGACCACGTCCTCGGGAACCGCGACGGCCAGGTCACCGTTGTTCACGACGGCGATCACTGCCGCGCGCACGGCGTCCTTGAGGTCTGCGGGAGTCACGCTCCGAGGCTACAGGGGCCGTTCCACCTACTATCTGCGCGCCGAACCTCGACAGACTCTCCCGGACGGAACCTTGATGGCCAAGCGCAACGACCCTGTCGCCCGAGCACGTGGGCGCAAGCCCGCTCCTGTGAAGAAGCCGTTCCCGGTCGGCTTCGCCGTCGGTGCCGCGGTGCTCGTCGCGGCCCTCGTCGGCATCATCGTCTACGCGGCCATGAACGTCGGCGTGGGCGACAAGTCGAGCCTGAAGTACGCCCAGAGCCAGATCAGTGGCCTCAAGAACAGCGGCACGCTGAGCCAGCAGCACGTCGACACCCCGGTCAGCTACCCGAACTCCAAGGACACGCCGCCCGACGGCGGCCCGCACAACAGCGTGCCGCAGTCGTGCCAGGTCTACACCGGGGCGGTCGCCAACGAGCACGCCGTGCACTCCCTCGAGCACGGCGCGGTGTGGGTGACCTACAACCCGGACAAGGTCGGGGCCAAGGACGTCGAGAAGCTCAAGGCACTGGTCGACGGCGACCCGTACCGCCTGATGAGCCCCTACCCGGGCCTGAAGTCGGCCATCAGCCTGCAGGCCTGGGGCGAGCAGCTGACCGTCGACAAGGCCTCGGACGGCCGCGTCAAGCGCTTCCTGGACCTGTTCACCAACGGCCCGCAGACCAAGGAGCCCGGCGCCGCCTGCCAGGGCACCACCGCGCTCGGCCCGCTGGCCGCGACGGCCACCACGGCCCCGTCCCCCGCGGCGACCAAGAAGTAGCTCCACCCGAGTACGACGAAGGGCCCGCGGTCAGCCGACCGCGGGCCCTTCGGTCGTACTGGGATCAGGCCTCGGGGAGCCCCGCGAGCCGGCGGACGGTGGCAATCAGCTCGTCCGGGTCGAACGGCTTGGTGAGGTAGGCGTCCACGCCGATCCGGCTGCCACGCTGCAGGTCGGCCTCCTGGGCGCGCGCCGAGAGCAGCACGACCTTGATGCCGGCCGTCTCGGGATCGGCCCGCAGCCGGCTAGCGGCCTCCCAGCCGTCCAGCCTCGGCATCATGATGTCGAGCGTCACGACCACCGGGTTGACGTCCTTGACCTTGTCCAGGCAGTCCTGCCCGTCGATCGCGGTCTCCACCTCGAAGCCCTCGAGCTCGAGGTTGACGGTGATGAGCTGACGGATGACGTCGTCGTCGTCCACCACGAGGACACGACCGAGGCTGCCTGACACGGATGCGAACCTACACACCCAGCCTGTCCGGCAGCGACCATCGGCCCGCGCCGCCCCTGCTAGCCTCGGAGTTCCCCGAGCCCCCGTAGCTCAGGGGATAGAGCACTGCCCTCCGGAGGCAGGGGCGCAGGTTCGAATCCTGCCGGGGGCACCACCAACAGCAACCTGAGCCCGCTTGCCGTCAGGGCGCGTCGACCGGACGGCCCCAGGTGACCGCGTTCCGGACCGGCGCGGGGACCAGCGCGCCCAGCTCGGCGTCGGGATGGGCACCCAGCGCGTCGTTCACGGTCGAGAACGCGATCCGCAGCGCCACGAACGTGGTGATCGCGAAGACCTGGGCGTCGTCGAAGCCGGCGTCGCGCAGCGCCTGCACGTCGGCGGCCGCGGTGCCGTTGGGGTCGCGGGTGACCTTGCGGGCCCAGACCGCCAGCGCCTGCTCCACCGGGTCGGCCAGGTCCTCACCACGGAGGACCGCCGCGGCCAGCGCGGCGTCGGCCTCGCCCGCGAGCTTCTTGCCCCAGGCCAGCGAGCAGTAGGAGTCCCCGAGCGTCGAGGCGCACGCCGTCACGAGGACCCCGCGCTGCCGCACCGTCAGACCCGCGGCCCGGGCGGCCTGGCCGAGCAGGTCGAACAGCCCGTCGTGGACCGCGGGCAGGTGGGCCCAGAGCCGGGAGGCGTTCATGACGAAGCCCTGCTGGGCCACGTCGTCGTCGTACAGGGACTGGACCCCGGCGGTGGTGGGCGGGACGGCCAGGAAGCCGGCGCCGGACGCGACCTCGACCGGCTTGCGGGCGAGGTAGCCGACCACCTGGATCTCGGCCCGCAGCGGCAGGCCGTCCCGGACCCGCTCCTGCGCGAGCGCCTGGGCGGTCTCGATGAAGGCGTCCTCCCCGACCGCCTCGATGGCCTCGTACGCCGGGCCGGTGGACGCCAGCGCCCGGACGTAGGCCTCCGGGTCGGCGAACTCCCAGGCGAAGGGGATCTCGACGCGCTCGACGTCGACGAAGCCGGCCGCGGCGAGCAGCTGCTCCCCCGCGCCGGGCCGGCCGAGGGCGACCATGGCGGCCTGGTTCGCGACCTTAGGCTCGGCGGCGAGGGTGAACGGGAACAGCACCCAGGCACCGGGCGAGGCCTTGAGGTGGCCCCACACCGTCAGCCCCAGCCGGCCTCCGGGGACCAGCACCCGGAGGGCCTCATCGAGCGCCTGCGGTGTCGTCCCCCAGATCCCGCGGAAGCTCGTGACGACGTCGAAGGACCCGTCTGCCCAGGGCAGCGCATGCATGTCGCCGACCCGCAGGTCGGCCCCCGGCACCCGGTCGCGGGCCACCGCGACCAGCCGCTCGGCGGCGTCCAGGCCGGCGCAGCGGGCACCGCGGGCGGCGGCCAGCTCGACCGCCAGGCCGGCCCCGCAGGCGATGTCGAGCACCCGGTCGTCGGCGCCGACCCCCAGGTGCTGGTGCAGGGCCACGTACTCCCGGCAGTTGCCGGGCTCGCTCATGGTGGCGAAGTCGACCGCCTTCCGGCCCCAGCCCTCGTCCACCCCGCGCCAGTCGTCCTGAGCTGTCATGGCGACCCCCTGCCGGACATTATCCGGTCCGCGGCGGAAGTTGGTGCACGACGGCGTGGCCCTTGCCCCGGGCTATGAGGAGCCGGTTCACCGGCACGGTGGCGACGAAGGCGACCGCGAGGCTGGCCAAGAGCGATGCCCAGAACAGCGGGTCGGTGAGCCCGGCAGCAAGCGCACCCGGCACCGCCACCATGAACAGGTTGTCGATGACCTCCATCACCGTGATGCTCGCGGTGTCCGCGGCCAGCGCGATCGGCACCGCGGCAGCCAGCGCCAGACCGGAACGCAGCACCGGACCGATCGTGAAGCTGTAGCCGAACACGAACGCGAGCGCGACGCTGAGCACGATCGTCACGGCGTTCGACAGCCCCAGGGCGGTGCCGAGGACCATGCCGATCACCTCCCCGATCGCGCAGCCGGTCAGGCAGTGCACGGTGGCGCGCACGGCCAGCAAGGTCAGCGCTCGCCCCCCTTCGGGCCTCGTCTCATGCGCGCTGTGGTCCATGCCGCCCTCCTGTCGCGCTGTTGCCCACCGGAGTCCTCCACCACGCACCGCGTGCTCGTGCCACACCTCCAGGGGTTCAAGATCATCGTCCCGGGTAGGACAGGTGAGCACGGTACGGACTCTCAGCCGCGAGCTCTGCCCCCTGGCACAGCCCTCTGAGCTGCATGTCAGGACACCGCCTTGAGCGTGACCCCAGACCCGAACGCTGCCACCACCGGAACGCCTGCTCGCTGGCCACACTGCGTGCCCCAGCAACCCACAGCTGCGTCGCGGGAAACCGGCGGCAGGGCACACCAGCAGTGCGCGGACGAGCGCGGACGCGACGCCGTCCTCCAGAACGACCCGGCCG
>JAOPVD010000020.1 GCA_025966295.1 Frankiales bacterium
AGCTGGCTGATGGGGTTCGCCCCGGCCTCGGCGATGTGGTAGCCGGAGATGCTCACCGAGTAGAAGTTCTGCACCCGGTTGGTGACGAAGTACTCCTGGATGTCGGCCATCGCCCGCAGTGCGAACTCGGTCGAGAAGATGCAGGTGTTCTGGCCCTGGTCCTCCTTGAGGATGTCGGCCTGCACGGTGCCGCGGACGTTCTGCAGCACCCAGGCGCGCAGCTCCTCGGCCTCGGCGGCGTCCGGCTCGCGGCCCTCGTCCTCGCGGAACCGGGCGAGCCGCTGGTCGATCGCGGTGTTGAGGAACATGGCGAGGATCGTCGGGGCCGGCCCGTTGATGGTCATCGACACACTCGTGCTGGGCGAGCACAGGTCGAAGCCGCCGTACAGGACCTTCATGTCGTCCAGGGTCGCGATGGAGACGCCGCTGGTGCCGACCTTGCCGTAGATGTCGGGGCGCAGGTCGGGGTCGCGGCCGTAGAGCGTCACCGAGTCGAAGGCGGTGGACAGCCGGGTGGCGGGCTGGCCCTCCGACAGGACCTTGAAGCGGCGGTTGGTGCGGAACGCGTCGCCCTCGCCGGCGAACATGCGGGCCGGCGCCTCGCCCTGCCGCTTGAACGGGAAGACGCCGGCGGTGTAAGGGAAGTAGCCGGGCAGGTTCTCACGGCGCAGGAAGCTGACCAGCTCGCCGGCGTCCTGGGTGCGCGGCAGGGCCACCCGCCGGACCTTGCTGCCGGACAGCGTCTCGCGGGTCAGCGGCGTGTGGATCTCCTTGCCGCGCACCGTGTAGATGAGCTCGTCGCCGCTGTACTCCTCGACGCGGGCGGGCCAGGCATCGAGCAGCGCCTGGACCTCCGGGTCCACCGCCGCGCCGGCGAGCAGGGCGTCGAGCTCGGCGGTCTGCTCGACCAGGGCACGGGCGGTGGCCAGGTGCTGGCGCCGGCGGGCCAGTGCGGCCTGCTCCTCGGTCCGGCTGTGGTAGCCACGGATGCTGGCGCTGATCTCGGCGAGGTAGCGCTCCCGGGCCGCGGGCAGCACCGACGTCAGGCCGGTGGAGGTCTTGGTGCTCACGGCCGGCAGCACGCCGGGGCCGGCGGCCAGGCCCTTGCCGACGAGCAGCTCCAGCAGGTGCTTGTAGAGGGCGGTCACGCCGTCGTCGTGGAAGCGCGCGGCGCTGGTGCCGAAGACCGGCATGTCGTCCCAGCTCTGGCCGAACGCCTCGCGGTTGCGGACCAGCTGGCGGGCGACGTCACGGCGGGCGTCCTCGGCGCCGCGGCGCTCGAACTTGTTGATCGCGACCACGTCGGCGGAGTCCAGCATGCCGATCTTCTCGAGCTGGGTCGCGGCGCCGTACTCGGGCGTCATGACGTAGAGCGACACGTCGCAGAACGCGGTGATGGTCGCGTCGCCCTGGCCGATGCCGGGGGTCTCGACGACGACCAGGTCGAAGCCGGCGGCCTGGCAGGCGGCGATCACGTCGCCCAGGTGCTCGGGGACGGGCGTGCCGCTGCTGCGGGTGGCCATCGAGCGGAAGAACACCTGGCCGCCGTCGAGGGAGTTCATGCGGATCCGGTCCCCGAGCAGGGCGCCGCCGCCCTTGCGCCGGGTCGGGTCGATCGCCAGGACGGCGACGCGGATCTTGTCCTCCTGGTCCAGGTGGAGCCGGCGCAGCAGCTCGTCGGTGAGCGAGGACTTGCCGGAGCCGCCGGTGCCGGTGATGCCGAGGACGGGCACGGGTCGGGCGTGCGCGTGGACCGCCGCCGCCAGCTCGGGGGAGCCGCCGACCTCGAGGACGGTCAGGGCCCGGGCCAGCGCGGCGCTGTTGCCGGCCAGCAGGTCCTCGAGCGCCGGCGGCTCGGCGGCCAGGTCGACGTCGCAGGCCTGGACCAGCGTGTTGATCATGCCGGCGAGGCCGAGCCGCTGGCCGTCCTCCGGGGCGAAGATGGTGACGCCGCGGCTCTTGAGCAGCGCGATCTCCTCGGGCACGATGACGCCGCCGCCACCGCCGAAGACCTGCACGTGGCCGGCGCCGACCTCGGCGAGGCGCTCGACGAGGTAGCTGAAGTACTCCACGTGGCCGCCCTGGTAGGAGCTGACCGCGACGCCCTGCACGTCCTCCTGGAGCGCGGCCGTGACGACCGCCTCGACGCTCCGGTCGTGGCCCAGGTGGATGACCTCGACGCCCTGGCTCTGCAGGACCCGCCGCATGATGTTGATCGCTGCGTCGTGGCCGTCGAACAGGCTGGCGGAGGTCACGAAGCGCACCGGATGCGTCGGCGTGTGCAGGGGCACAAGGTCTCCAGAAGGTCGTTGGGTAGAGCCACAAGATACCTGGACGTCCACCTATCCGCTAGTGGCATTTAGCAGGACGTCCACGTACTCTGGGGACGACACCCAGAGGAGATGCCCGTCGTGTTCGACGCTTACGCGCTGTCCGAGGAGCACGTCGCCCTGCGCGACGCGGTCCGTGACCTGGTGGCCGACAAGGTTGCCCCCTACGCCGCGGAGGTCGACGAGTCGGCGTCGTTCCCGCAGGCCGCCTACGACGCGCTGCGGGCCGCCGACCTGCACGCCGTGCACGTGCCGGAGGCCTTCGGCGGCAACGGCGCGGACGCCCTCGCGACCTGCCTGGTGATCGAGGAGGTGGCCCGCGGATGCGCGTCGTCATCGCTGATCCCGGCGGTCAACAAGCTCGGCTCGCTGCCGGTGCTGCTGGCCGGCACCGAGGCCCAGAAGCAGGCCTGGCTCGGCCCGCTGGCCCGCGGTGAGGCGCTGTTCTGCTATGCGCTGTCCGAGCCGGACGCCGGCTCCGACGTGGCGTCGATGCGGACCAAGGCCGACCGGGACGGCGACGGCTGGGTGCTCAACGGCGTCAAGCGCTGGATCACCAACGCCGGCGAGGGCGACTCCTACGTGGTGTTCGCCGTCACCGACCCGGCGGCCAAGCGCGGCCAGCACATCAGCGCGTTCCTGGTCTCCAAGACCGACCCGGGCGTCTCCTTCGGCGCCCCCGAGCGCAAGCTCGGCATCAAGGGCAGTCCCACCCGCGAGGTGTACCTCGACGACGTCCGGCTGCCGGCCGACCGGCTGCTCGGCGCCGAGGGCGAGGGGATGAGCCTGGCGATGCGGACCCTGGACCACACCCGGGTCACGATCGCCGCGCAGGCCCTCGGCATCGCGCAGGCCGCGCTGGACCTGGCCACTTCCTACGTCAAGGAGCGCCAGCAGTTCGGCACGGCGGTGGCGGAGTTCCAGGGCGTGCAGTTCATGCTCGCCGACATGGCCATGAAGCTCGAGGCCGCCCGTCAGCTCACCTACGCCGCTGCGGCCCGCTCGGAGCGCGGCGACAAGGACCTGACGTACTTCTCCGCCGCCGCCAAGTGCGTCGCCTCCGACGCGGCGATGGCCATCACCGTCGACGCGGTGCAGCTGCTCGGCGGCTACGGCTACACCCGGGACTTCCCGGCCGAGCGCCTGATGCGGGACGCGAAGATCACCCAGATCTACGAGGGCACCAACCAGGTGCAGCGCATCGTGCTGGCCCGCGAGCTGCTGAAGCGCAGCCGCCCGTAGCGCCGGATCGGCTCTACCGTCCGGGCATGACATTTCTCGTGGTCGGCGAGGCGCTCGTGGACGTGGTGACGTGGGCCGACGGCCGGACTGCTGAGCATCCCGGCGGCAGCCCCGCCAACGTCGCCGTCGGGCTGGCCCGGCTCGGGCTGCCCGTGCAGCTCCGGACCGCGCTCGCACCCGATGCGCACGGCGCCCTGGTCCGCGGCCACCTCGAGGCGTCCGGGGTCGACGTGCGGGCGACCGAGCTGCCACGCACCTCGGTCGCCGCGGCCCAGCTCGACGAGCGGGGCAGCGCCACCTACGTCTTCGAGCTGTCCTGGCGGCTCGACGACGAGGTCGACCCGGGCGGGGTGACCTGGCTGCACGTCGGCTCCCTCGGCGTCACGGTGCTGCCCGGCGCCGACGCCGTGTCCCGCCTCGTCGACGCCCACGTCGGGCGGGCGGTCATCAGCTACGACCCCAACTGCCGGCCGCTGCTGATGGGCCGTCCGGCCGACGTGCTCGACCGCATCGAGCAGCAGGTACGACGCAGCGACGTGGTCAAGCTCAGCGACGAGGACGCCGCCTGGCTGTTCCCCGGCGAGCCGCTCGAGAAGGTGGCCGCACGATGGCTGGCCCTCGGGCCGGCGGTCGTGGTGGTCACTCGTGGCGGCGCCGGTGCCCAGGCCTGGACCGGGGACGCCGCGGTGACGGTGCCGGCGGCCGAGGGAGCAGCGGTGGCCGACACGGTCGGGGCCGGCGACGCGTTCATGGCCGGCCTGGTGTGGGCCCTGTCGGGGGCTGAGCTGCGGGGCCTGGGCGCCGCCGAACTCACGGCCGCGCTGGGACGGGCCGCGCTCGTGGCCCGCCGTACCTGCGAGCGGGTCGGGGCCGACCCGCCGTGGCTGGCCGAGCTGGGGGCAGGACCGCCGGGCTGACGGTGCCGCCGCGCACGACCGCCCTCAGAAGCCGTTGTCGGTGCGGCAGGCGGCGGGCGGTGGCGTCAGGTTCTCCGGCGCGTCGCTCGGGATCCAGCGCAGCACCATGCCCTCGTCCACGTCGACCCGGATGCCGCGGACCCAGACGGCCTGCTGGTCCGGCCGCAACGCGGTGACCTGACCGGCCAGCACCCGCACGCCCTCGTCGACGGTGGGATCGACCAGGAGCACCTCGACGTCGTCGCCGCAGCCGAGGTCCACGTCGGTGCCCTCAGCGGTCTTGAACGTCACCATGGCTGCCGCCTCCCGGACTCGTCCAGCCCGTACCGCACCTGCCGCGGTTCATACCCGCCGGTGATCCACGGAACGGGCGCCCACGTTTCCGGGCCGCGGACGGGGGCGATGGTTCCGTGGATCACCGGGATTGGGGGGTGGGGAGGGGAGATTGTGGGGTGGGGAGCGGGGGAGAGAACGGTGCAGGACATCGCAGGAGCTCTTCTGTGTCAGCACCGCGCCACCGCCTGCTCCGCCGGGTCGTGCTCGGCCTCGTCGGACTGCTCGTGCTGCTCGCCGCCGCTGCGTACGGCGGCTATCGCCACTACGACGCCAAGGTGACGCGGGTCGCGGTGCCGTCGCTGGGCCGGTCGGCCCCCGCTGTCATCGGTCCACCGGCGCCCATCGGCGACTACTTCCTGCTGGCCGGCTCCGACACCCGCGCGCTGTCCGACGGTGCCAGCTTCCAGTCGACGGTCGCTGGCGACGTCGTCACCGGGCAGCGCGCGGACACCGTGATCCTGGTGCACCTCCCGCCCGGCTCGGCGAAGGCGACGGTGCTGTCCTTTCCCCGGGACGCCTACGTCACGATCCCGGCGTACCGGGACGCGGCCGGGGTGAGCACGCCCGCGCACCGGGCGAAGCTCAACGAGGCGTTCGCCGTCGGGGGTCCGGACCTGCTGGTGCGCACCATCGAGGAGCTCACGGGGCTGCCGGTCGACCACTACCTGCAGGTTGACTTCGACGGCTTCCGTCGCATCGTGGACGCGCTCGGCGGCGTGACGCTCTGCATCGGCACCAGCCGCTCGGACAAGGACTCCGGTGACCACCTGACCGCCGGCACGCACCGCGACGTGAAGGGCGACGCGGCGCTGGCGTTCGTCCGCGACCGCAAGGGCCTGGCGGCCGGCGACGTGGGCCGGATGAAGGACCAGGAGTACTTCCTGGCCCAGGTCATGAAGAAGGTGCTGAGCGCCGGGACGCTCGCCAACCCGCTGCGGCTGAACGCCCTGCTGTCGGCCGTGACCGACGCGCTGACGGTGGACTCCGGCTTCGGCCTCAGGCAGTTCCGGCTGCTCGGCACACGGCTGAGCCGGCTGGATCCGGCGCACGTCGACTTCCTGACGCTGCCGATCACCGACGACAACGCGTCCCGGGTCCTCCACGGCCAGCGGCAGAGCGTGGTGCTGCTGGACGCCAGCAGGACGGCGCCGGTCTTCGCCGCGCTCGCCGGTCGCCCGGGCCCGCCTGCGCCAGCCCCGGCGGGTACGGCGCCGCCGTCCCCGACCGCGACGACGGCTGCGGCGGCGACCTGCGCGGTCTGAGGCCGTCGTCGGGTGTCAGCGGCCGCCCGCCGGGCAGCCACCGGCTAGGACCGACACCCACCCGGGAGCGCACGATGGCGCCGAGCGACACGCAGCCACCGCCCGAGGGGACGGGCACCCCGGCGGACGACATCGTGCTCGACCCGATCCTGGAGGACCCGCCCGTCGGGCCGCCGTACGGCGGGGCGGCCGACAGCGGCGTGGTGTCCAGCGTGGGCGAGTACGCCCCCGAGGCGCTGGACGTGATGGCCTTCCTGCAGGCCGAGCACCGCAAGCTGGAGTCGGTGCTGGACGAGGTCGCCGAGCAGCTCGAGCAGGAGGGCCTGGACGCGGTCCGGCTGCGCTGGGGCGGGGTGGTCCGGGAGACGCTGGAGCACGCGGTCGCCGAGGAGCGGGTCGCGTGGGAGGCGGTGCCGCCCGAGGAGCTGAACTCGGTCCGCGACCAGCAGCACCGGCTGGTGGAGGTGCTGGGGGAGCAGGACTCGGTGAACCCCGAGGTCGACGCCGACCAGCTCCGCCAGACGATCGACCTGGTGCGCGAGCACACCCGTCGGGTGGAGGCCGTCGTGCTGCCGGCCCTCCAGCAGCTGCCGCCGGCCCGGCTGATGGCCCTCGGCGAGGACCTGCGGCAGGTCATGGGCTGAGCGCTCAGGACGCGCGGACCTGCGCCGGTCGTGGCCGATCTGCTGTCAGTTCCCGCCGCGCTGGCGGTCGCCCTTGGGGGCGCGGCCGACGAGGACCGCGCACGGTGCCTGCTTGAGGACCCGCTTGCTGGTGCTGCCCAGCACCAGGTCGCCCAGCGTCGAGTGCTCCGAGCTGCCGACCACCAGCAGCGGACTGTCCCGGTCCTCCGCCACCCGCACCAGGGTGTCGGCCACCGACAGCTGGTCGACCACGACCATCGCCTCGGCCCGCAGCCCCAGCTCGCGGGCCCGCGCGGTGCCGCGGTCCGCGACCCGGCGGGCGTTCTCATAGAAGCCCTCGTCCAGCGCCGCGGCCGCGCGCACGTCGACGGCGGCGACCGGCAGCATCGCGCCCGGCCCGGACAGCGCCAGCGTCGACGCGTAGCCGGACTCCCAGACGGTGACGACCACGGCCTCCCGGGGCGCCAGGAGAGCGGCGGCCTCCTCCAGCGCGTGGTCCGCGGCGGCGGAGCCGTCGTAACCGATGACGACCGGTCCGGTGCCCATGGGTGCGGGGTACCCGGTCCGGGCCGGCCTCACCGGCCGGCGTCCTACGGGGCCAGGATGCCCGCGTCCGTGAGCATCGCGAGCACCTTGCGGGCGGCGTCGTCGGCGCTGAGCTCGGCGGTGGGCAGCCGCAGCTCGGGGGACTCGGGGGCTTCGTACGGCGCGTCGACACCGGTGACGTTCTTCGCCTCACCGGCCGCCGCCTTGCGGTACAGCCCCTTCGGGTCGCGCTCCTGCACGACCGCGAGCGGCGCGTCCACGAACACCTCGAAGAACTCGCCCTCGTCCAGGCGGCTGCGCACCAGGTCGCGGTCCGCCCGGTACGGCGAGACGAGGGTGACCAGCACGATGAGGCCGGCGTCGACCATCAGCCGCGCGACCTCCCCGACCCGGCGGATGTTCTCGACCCGGTCCTCGGCGGTGAAGCCGAGGTCGGCGTTCAGGCCGTGCCGGACGTTGTCGCCGTCCAGCAGGTAGGTGTGCCGGCCCTGCGCGAACAGCGCCCGCTCCACGAGGTTGGCGACCGTCGACTTGCCGGCGCTCGGCAGCCCGGTGAACCACAGCACGCACGGCTTCTGGCCCTTGAGCGCCGCGTGCGCGGACTTGTCGACGTCGATCGCCTGCCAGTGCACGTTGTCGGCCCGCCGGGTGGCGGTGCGCAGCATGCCGGCGCCGACGGTGCCGTTGGTGAGGCGGTCGACGAGGACGAAGCCGCCCATGTCGCGGTTCAGCGCGTACGGGTCGAACGGCACCGCCCGGTCGAGGCTGACCTGCACGACGCCGATCTCGTTGAGTGCGAGGGTGTCGGCCGGCAGGTGCTCGAGGGTGTTGACGTCGACCTTGTGGTCCGGCGTGCCGACCGTGGCCGAGACGGTGCGGGCACCGATCTTCAGCAGGTAGGGCCGGCCGGGCTGGAGCGGCTCCTCGGCCATCCAGACCAGCGTGGCCTCGAACTGGTCGGCGACCTCGGGGGAGTCGTCGGCGGCGGCGAGCACGTCGCCGCGGCTCACGTCGACCTCGTCGGTGAGCGTCAGGGTGATGCTCTGCCCGGCCACGGCCTGCGGCAGGTCGCCGTCGAAGGTGACGATCCGGTCGACGGTCGAGACCCGCGAGCTCGGCAGCACCCGGACCTGGTCACCAGGGCGGATCGAGCCGCCGGCGATCTGGCCGGCGAAGCCCCGGAAGTCCAGGTCCGGCCGCGAGACCCACTGCACCGGCATCCGGAACGGCTGGTGCTGGACCTGGTCCTCGACCTCGACGCTCTCCAGATGCCCCAGCAGCGTCGGCCCGTCGTACCAGGGGGTGTTGGCGCTCGGGACGAGGATGTTGTCGCCCTTGAGGGCCGAGGTCGGGATCGTCGTGATGTCGGTGAGGCCGAGCTCGGCGGCGAACGCGCGGTAGTCCTTGTCGATCGCCTCGACGACGTCCTGGGAGTAGCCGACGGCATCCACCTTGTTGACCGCGAGCACCACCTTGGTGATGCCCAGCAGCGACACCAGGTAGCTGTGCCGGCGGGTCTGGGTGAGGACGCCCTTGCGGGCATCGATCAGGATGATCGCCAGGTCTGCCGTCGAGGCGCCGGTGACCATGTTGCGGGTGTACTGCTCGTGGCCCGGGGTGTCGGCGACGATGAACTTCCGCTTCTCGGTCGAGAAGAACCGGTAGGCGACGTCGATCGTGATGCCCTGCTCGCGCTCGGCGGCCAGGCCGTCGACGAGCAGCGCCAGGTCGAGCTCGCCGCCCTGGGTGCCCATCGTCTTGCTGTCGTGGGTGAGCGCCGTGAGCTGGTCCTCGAAGACCATCTGCGACTCGTACAGCAGCCGGCCGATCAGCGTGCTCTTGCCGTCGTCGACCGAGCCGCAGGTGATGAAGCGCAGGAGCGACTTGTGCTCGTGCTCGTGGAGGTAGGCCTCGATGTCGTTCGCGATGCGGTCCTGCTGGACCGCGAAGTCGGTCTTCACGTCGGACGCCATTAGAAGTAGCCCTCTTGCTTCTTCTTCTCCATCGACGCCTTCGCGTCGTGGTCGATCAGCCGGCCCTGCCGCTCCGAGGTCCGGGCGAGCAGCATCTCCTGGATGATGGCGGACAGCGTGTCGGCTTCGCTCTCGATCGCGCCGGAGAGCGGGTAGCAGCCGAGGGTCCGGAAGCGCACCTTCTTGCGCATCGGGACCTCGCCCTCGTGCAGCCGGAAGCGGTCGTCGTCGACCATGATCAGCGTGCCGTCGCGGTCGACGACGGGGCGCTCGGCGGCGAAGTACAAGGGCACGATCTCGATGTCCTGCATGGCGATGTACTGCCACACGTCGAGCTCGGTCCAGTTGGACAGCGGGAAGACGCGGACGCTCTCGCCCGGGTGGACCCGCGCGTTGTAGAGGCGCCAGAGCTCGGGCCGCTGCATCTTCGGGTCCCAGCGGTGGTCCTTGGTGCGGACCGAGAAGATCCGCTCCTTGGCGCGCGACTTCTCCTCGTCGCGACGGGCACCGCCGAAGGCCAGGTCGAAGGACCCGGCCTCGAGCGCCTGCTTGAGGCCCTCGGTCTTCCAGATGTCGGTGTGCATCCCCGAGCCGTGGTCGAACGGGTTGATGCCCAGCTCGACGGCGCGCGGGTTCTTGTGCACGATCAGGTCGGCGCCGAGCTCCGCCGCCGTCTTGTCGCGCAGCCGGTACATGTCCTGGAACTTCCAGGTGGTGTCGACGTGCAGCAGCGGGAACGGCAGCTTGCCAGGGAAGAACGCCTTGCGGGCCAAGTGCAGCATGACCGCGCTGTCCTTGCCGATGCTGTAGAGCATCACCGGCCGCTCGGACTCCGAGACGGCATCGCGCATGATGCTGATGCTCTCGGCCTCCAGGCGCTGGAGGTGGGTCAGGGTCGTCGTCATGCGCACACCTCAAGAGCGGTCTTCGCGTACTCCGGACGGCAGATCAGCAGGTCCGGCAGGTAGGGGTCGGGCTGGTTGTAGACCAGCGGCGAGCCGTCGATGCGGCTGACGTGCAGGCCGGCGGCAGCGGCTACGGCGATCGGGGCGGCGGAGTCCCACTCGTACATCCCGCCGGAGTGCGCGTAGAGCTCGATCTCGCCGAGGACGACGGCCATCGCCTTCGCGCCGGCCGAGCCCATCGGAACCAGTACGCCGCCGAGGTGCTCGGCGAGGGCGACTGCCTGGGACGCCGGCCGGGTGCGGCTGACCGCCAGCCGCGGCGGACCTTCGTGCGGCGGGAGCTGGGGGAGCGGCCGACCGGTCGAGAGCGTCATGCCGCGGGCCGGCAGGGCGACGGCGCCGATGGTGGCGACGCCGTTGAGGCAGAGGGCCACGTGCACGGCCCAGTCCTCGCGCGGGATCTCGGAGTACTCGCGGGTGCCGTCGAGCGGGTCGACGATCCAGACCCGCTCCTTGTCGAGGCGGGCGGGGTCGGCGACGCCCTCCTCAGACAGCACTCCGTCGTCGGGGCGGAGGCGGGCCAGCTCGGCCATCAGGTGCACGTGCGCCTGGCGGTCGCCGGCATCCTTGAGCTCGCGGCCGACCAGCCCGGTTGTGCGCAGCTCCAGCAGCAGCGCGCCGGCGGATGTGGCGAGGTCATGCGCGAGCTGCGCATCGTCACGGTTCGGCACGCTGACAAGGATGTCACGCGTACGCGCGTGCGGGCCTGTCTAGAAGATCACCCGGCCCAGCGCACGCGAGGTGTTCCGCCCACGGCGCACTGGTGCTACACCGGAATCCGCGCTGAGGGGATCCGGTGACCTCCCCGGCAGGACTCACAGCCGAATGACAGGTTGCGGACAGCAGGCGCAGAGCCAGGCCGGGCAGCGTGGCGCTGCGAGCCTCTCGCCATCACGAAGGAGTCCCCTTGGCGTCCCTGCGCTATGCCCGCAACGAGCTGCGTCGTCGACGCGCCAGAACTGTCCTCACCGCACTGGGTCTCGCCTCGGGCGTCGGCCTGGTCATGGCCATCGTGGGCGTCTCGCAGGGCCTGGACCAGGCTCAGACCAAGGTCTTGTCGCCGTTGAGCTCGGTCGGCACCGACATCCTGGTCACGCGCACCGTCGGGGTCGTCACGACCGGCACCGGCGCGACCGCCACTCCGACGCCGACTCCCAGCTCGACGACTGCGGCGGGGCGCGGCGGAGGCTTCTTCGCCGGCGGAGGCGGCGGGGGCGGCGGGGGTCAAGGCGGCCCCGGAGGCCAGAACG